>NZ_RZRK01000087.1:0-12032 GCF_003997835.1 Mesorhizobium sp. M7A.F.Ca.CA.004.12.1.1 | reverse complement strand
CCATTGACGTGCTGATCGAGCACGCGCTGGCCAGGCATGCGGCGCGCTGATCCGATCGGTCGAGAGCGGCCGATGCGGCCCGGATCATTGCCTGTGAGCGAGGCGTATTTCATCGTTGGCTAAAGTTGCACGTCCGCTCTATATGCCCGATCATGGCATTTGGCAGGGGAGGCATCACGTGGCCAATCGTCGAAACGGCACGGCGTCTCCGGCTGACGGGCTAGGGGACGCACTTTCAGCAGCCGCGCCCCATCCGCGAACCTCTTTGCCCAATGTGGCGGCCATCGTCACGACGGTGGCCGCACTGTATTTCGGGCGCGAGGTTTTCCTGCCGATCGCGATCGCGCTGCTGCTGACCTTCGCATTGGCGCCGCTTGTCTCAGCTCTTAAAAAAATCGGCATTCCCCGGATTGCCGCCGTCATTGCCAGCGTGCTCGGCGCTTTCGCGGCGCTTGGCCTGTTCTCCTTCATCGTCGCCACGCAGGTCAGCGAACTGGCGCAGAACATCCCGGTCTACCAGACCAACATCCTGACCAAGATCCGCTCGCTCAAGGAAACCGGGGTCGGGGGCGGGATACTTGCCAGATTGAGCCAGGTGGTCGAGCGTGTCGGCCAGGAGATCGACAGGCAGGACGCCACGCTGCCGGCTGCCGCACCGGAAAAGCCTGCGCGTGAGCCGGTGCCTGTCGAGATCGTCGCCCGAGAAAGGCCGCTCCAGGTCCTGCAGAATATCGTCGGGCCGCTGATCAGCCCGCTTGGGTCGGCCGGACTGATCATCGTCGTCGTCATCTTCATGCTGCTCGAGCGGGAGGATCTGCGCGACCGCTTCATCCGGCTTGTCGGCTACGGCGACCTCCACCGCACCACCGAGGCGCTTCAGGATGCCGCCAAGCGGGTGGGCCGCTATCTCTTGATGCAATTGGTCGTCAACATCGTCTACGCCGTACCGATTGCGATCGGGCTCTGGGCCCTCGGTATTCCCAATGCGCTGCTGTGGGGGCTGCTGGCGCTGGCGCTGCGTTTCGTTCCCTATATCGGCCCGATCATCGGCATGCTTTTGCCGCTGTTCCTGGCGCTGGCCGTTGCGCCGGGCTGGTCGCTCGTGCTGTGGACCGCCGCCCTGTTCGTAGTGATGGAGCTGATCACCGGCAATATCATCGAACCCTGGCTCTACGGTTCGCGGACAGGACTGTCGCCGCTGGCGATCATCGTCGCGGCGATTTTCTGGACGTGGCTCTGGGGGCCGCTCGGGCTGATCCTGTCGACACCGCTCACCGTCTGCCTGGTGGTGCTGGGCAGACACGTGCCGCAGTTTGAATTCCTCGACGTGCTGTTCGGCAACGAGCCCGTGCTCGAACCCCATGCGCGCCTGTACCAGCGGCTTCTGGCCGGCGATCCGGAAGAAGCCACCGACCATGCCGAGGAGATGCTGGAGGAGAAATATCTGGTCGAATTCTACGACAAGGTTGCCATTCCGGCGCTTTTGCTGGGCGAACAAGACCGTGTGCGCGGCGTCATGGGCGATTTGCAAAGGCGGCAGGTGGCGGCCAGTGCCCTGGTGCTGGTGGCCAATCTCGACGACAGCGCGCAGGAGGAGGCAGGCGAGGAGGAGGCGCCGCCCGAGGCCGCAGAGGCGAGCGACGATGGCGATCCCAACGGGGAAGACGAGACCGACCTGCCCGATGGAACGGATATGTCCGTGCTTTGCGCCGGTGGGCGTGGCGAGCTCGACGACGCCGCCGCCGCGATGCTGGCGCAGGTGCTGGAGGTCCAGGGCGCGACGGTATCGAAAGCCGGCTTTGCGGATATGGAGCCCGCCAGCATTCGCCGCCTTGAGCTCGAAACCGTCGACACTGTCGTGGTCGGATTCCTGAACCGGGATTCCGTCAAGCACGCCCGTTTTCTGGTTCGCCGGCTGAAGCGTGCCAAGGCCGCACTTCGGGTGGGAATCGTGTTCTGGTCGGAGACCGGCAGCGAGGACAAGGAGACGGCCGACAAACTGGCCCGTGACTTGAACGCGGATTTCGTGGCGCATGGCATGGTCGACGCCGTGCTGGGCGCGCTCTCAAACGAGCCGCCGGTCGCTCTCAAGCTCGTCGCCAAACGGCGCATGCGGCGACAGCGGGCCGCGTCCAAGAAGGTTACGGCGGCAGCGGCGGATTAGGCCCTGCCTTTGCCTTTTTCGGCAATGTCGGGGTCGACAAGCCAGGCACGAATTGCGGAAAATAGTTCACACCGATGTCGATTTCCGGGAGGCCCATTCGTCTTCACGATAGGGAGCCGAAGAATTCGCCCAATCAGGAACGATGCGATGACAATCACCATCACGGCATTTGAGCGATCGCCCGATCGCGGCAAGGGACTGGCGCGCGATACGCGCGTTCGCTGGGCGCTCGAAGAGGTAGGGCTGCCTTATGAGGTTCGGTTTGTTTCCTTCGCGCAGATGAAGGCGCCGGACCATCTGGCCCTCCATCCCTTCGGCCAGATCCCCACCTACGAGGAGGGTTCTCTCTCACTGTTCGAGACCGGCTCGATCATCCTTCACCTTGCCGAGCAGCACGCGGGCCTGCTGCCCGGCGATCGCGATGCCCGCGCGCGTGCGATCACGTGGATGTTTGCCGCACTTAACACAGTCGAGCCGCCGATCCTCGAATTAACGACGGCAAAGATATTCGAAGCTGACAAGCCCTGGAGCGAGGAGCGTTTGCCATTGGTGAAGGATCGTGTTCGCGCCTGTCTCGACAGGCTCTCGGCTCGTCTGGACGCCGCCGAGTGGCTCGACGATGCATTCAGCGCGGGCGATCTGTTGATGGTATCGGTGCTGCTGCGACTAAGAATGTCGGGCATTTTGGACGAATATCAAAACCTTGCTGCATATGTAGCGCGCGGTGAAGCTCGGCCTGCTTACATCAGGGCTTTCGCCGCGCAATTTGCGATCAACGCTCCACCGGCCAGCTGAAACATTGGCTGATAAAGCCGAGCCGACAGCCGATTTGACATCAGCTGCCGCCGAAGAGTTGAGCGAGAGCATTGCCCTCAGAGCGAGACGGGCGGCGCCCCCTACCGGTCGACCATCGCCATGCCCCGCTCGGTGTAGCGCGGGCCGGAGATTTTCCCCGGCGCAAGCGCTTCGTCGAGCGCGGCCATCTCGGCGGCATCGAGTTTGATCGCGGCGGCGGCGACGTTCTCTCCCAAGTATTTTGTGCGCTTGGTGCCGGGGATCGGCACGATGTCGATGCCAAAGCCGTCGCCCTTCGCCAGCAGCCATGCCAGCGCGACCTGGCCGGGCTTGACGCCGCGGGCAGCGGCGATGTCGCTCACCTTGGCGGCCGCCTCGACATTGGCGCCGTAGTTTTCGCCCTGGTAGCGCGGGTCGTTGCGGCGATAATCGCCGTCGGGATAGTCTTCCGCGCGCTTGACCTGGCCGGTGAGAAAACCTCGGCCGAGCGGCGAGAACGGCACCAGGCCGATGCCGAGTTCGCCAAGCAGCGGGATGATCTCCGGCTCCAGATTGCGCTCCCACAGCGAATACTCGCTCTGCACCGCTGACACCGGGTGCGCGGCATGCGCCCGGCGGATGTTGGCCGCGCCGGCCTCCGACAGGCCGAAGAAGCGCACCTTGCCTTGCGCGACGAGTTCGCCGACGGCGCCCGCGACATCCTCCATCGGCACCGCCGGGTCGACGCGGTGCTGGTAGAGCAGGTCGATATGGTCGGTTCCGAGGCGGCCGAGCGAGGCTTCCACGACCTCACGAATATGCTCGGGCCGGCTGTCGGTTCCAGCCTGCTTGCCGTTTTCGATGCGGAAGCCGAATTTGGTGGCGATCGTCACCTGGCCGCGCTTGCCCTTCAACGCCCGGCCGAGCAATGCCTCGTTGGTATACGGGCCATAGACCTCGGCGGTGTCGAGGAAGGTGCAGCCGAGTTCGATGGCGCGGTGCAGCGTGGCGATGGATTCGGCCTCGTCGGCCGGGCCGTAGGACTGGCTCATGCCCATGCAGCCGAGGCCGATGGCCGAGACCTGCAGCCCCTGGCTGCCGAGCTTGCGTGTTTTCAGGGTCATGGCAGGCGTTCTCCGGGAAGGTCCAGGAATTATAGCAGCCGATCGCTCAATTCCCACAGGGTGTTCGGCCGCATGTCGATGGCTTGAAGACGACGCGGCCGCCCCATGGCTGCTCACCATGCGGCGGCGCTATTCTTCGACGGCCAGGATCACTCCGGCAATCGCGGCGCCGACAAAAGCGCCCACGGATGCGCCGACAAGGAGATCGGCTGTGATATGGTTGCCGACCACTTCGCCGACACCGCCTCCAACCAATGTGCCGGCAATTATACCGATGAAAAGGCGGAGAAGTGGATCCGTAGTCAGGCGATTCAGCATCATGATGGCCTTTGCAGCTCGCTCACATGTTGGAGGCGACATCGCGGGTGGACGGAGGCTTGGGCCTATGAGCGGCACGCTGGTTTGACGCCTGCGGCGCAACGCTGGGCGTGGCTTTGGCATTCCCAGCGGTGTTGGACGCTTGCGCCTTGCGGCGCCTGAGCCAGTTGGATGACAGTTCGGCAAGGAGACTGCGCAGAGCCTTCACCACGTCCTCCTGAGTGCGGCGAGGCCAAAACCTCTATGCACCCAGTTTGTTCCACACCGAAAACAATCGTTCGCGAAACGGCGCCTGCCGGCGCGATCGGCCTGTTTGCCGGGTTCTGTCGAGGAGTGGATCGGAGGTCGCGGCATGTTCTGCCAAGCAGGCTGGCAGGTGACGTGACGCTGCCCAGGCTCCCAGTGCGCTGAAAGCGGCCGGGCATCACCTGCCGATATAGGCGGCCAGTTCGTCCGGCGTCCCGTTCGGGAAGGCCTGTTTCAGAAAGTCCAGGAAAGCCGACACGCGCGGGCTGAGCAGCCGCCGGGACGGGTAGAGCGTCCACAGAGCGATCTCAGGGCCGTCAATGTCTCCCCAATTCACCAGTGTGCCGTCAGCCAAATCGTGGGCCACCAACGAAATGGGAAGACGTGCTGCCCCGACCCCCGCTCGCACCGCATCGCGCACCATAATGAGCGTTCCCAAAGCGAGGACCGGCTCGATTTTTATCGCCGACCGGCCAGCCTCTGTCTTCACGTGCCATATTTGCCGTTCGCCTGTCCCGCGCGCAACGCCAGGGGCCGGACCACCGGTGCGAGGAAGGTCAGGGCTCGCCACGACGACCAGCCGGTCGCGGAGAAACGCCCGTCCGACCAGGCTTTCGTCGGGATCCGGGTTGACCCGGATTACCAGGTCGTAGCCTTCCTCGATCATGTCCACAGCCCGGTCCTCCGTCGTGACCTCCAGCCTCACCTCCGGAAATTTGAGGGCAAATCCCGCGGCGATCCTCCCCATCGCGGTCTGAGAAAAAAGCAGGGGCGCGCTGATACGCAATCTGCCCTTGGGTCTTTGACCGCCCGAGGCGATCGCCGCGGCCGTCTCGTCCAGTTCGGCAAGCAACGCCCCCGTCCGCTCGAAAAGCGCCCGTCCTTCCTCGGTGAGCTTCAGGTTACGCGCACCCCGTTCAAACAGGCGCAGGTCAAGGCTGCTCTCCAAGTCTCCAACCCGCCGGGACAGCGTTGCCTTGGGCCGGCCGGTGGCCCTTGCCGCTTTGCCGAAACCGCCATGGCGGGCAACGAGGTTGAAATCGGTCAGGGCCAGAAGATCCATGAGTGTTCCACCAGTGAGACGGTACGTCTAAAATTTTCGCCTATTTGAATGTTTGTGAGCCACACATATTGGGCCTGTCAAGCAACCCAACAGGAGAAATTCCATGACCATCCTCGTTACCGGCGCCACAGGCAATGTTGGCCGCCAAGTCGTCGAGCACCTCGTCAAGCGCGGCGCCGACGTCCGTGCTCTCGTCCGCGACCCGTCGAAAGCCAGCTTCCCGGCGGGCGTATCGGTCGCGCAAGGCGACTTCCTCGATGTCGATTCGCTGCGCAAAGCCATGTCCGGTGTTTCCACCCTGTTCCTCTTGAACGCGGTGGTGCCGGACGAATTCACCCAGGCTTTGGTCGCCTTGAACGTCGCCCGATCGGCGGGCATCGAGCGGATTGTCTATCTCTCGGTGATCCATGCCGACGTCTATGTGAACGTGCCGCATTTCGCCGGCAAGTTCGGCGTCGAGCGAATGATCGAGCAGATGGGCTTCAAGGCTACGATCCTGCGTCCGGCCTATTTCATCCAGAACGACCTGATGATCGAAGACGTGATCACCGGCTACGGCACCTACACGATGCCGATCGGCGTCAAGGGTCTCGCCATGATCGATGTGCGTGATATCGCCGAGATCGCCGCTCTCGAGTTGCTGCGTCGCGAACGGTCCGCAGAGCCGCTTGCGCTCGAGCGGATCAATCTCGTCGGTCCGCAGACACTGACGGGAACGGATATCGCGGCCATCTGGTCCGACGTGCTCGCCCGCCCGATCAGCTACGGCGGCGACAACACCGAAGGTTTCGAGCAGAATCTCAAGCAGTTCCTGCCTGCCTGGATGGCGTACGATATGCGCTTGATGGGCGAACGGTTCCTGACCGACGGCATGCTGCCCGAGGCCGGCGACGTCGAGCGCCTGACCGCGCTTCTCGGCCGCCCGTTGCGTCCCTATCGCGACTTCGCCTCACAAATCGCCGGCTCCGCCTGAGGAACTGCTCTGGTCATCACCAAGGTACGGAAACAGCAGGGCGGCCCTTTGAGGAGGCCGCCTTGACTGGCACGGGACAAATGCGCGTTCAGCCGGAATTGCCTTACTGCAGGGTGGCCTCACCAGGTCTGTCGAGTTGGGCGTTGACGCGCTCACCATCGTCGCCACCGAGGCCATCCACGAACAGACCAGCTACGCCGTCGAAATTGGTGAGCCCGTCGAATTCAATTGCCGCGCCAATCAGCTGGGCTGCCTGGAAGACAAGGTATTCGACGTCCTCGAGGGCGACGTTTTCGGCCAGATTCCTGACCCTTACATGCTCCGCCACCGCCGTGATGCTGACGATGCCGGTCTTCCTGAAGGCGACCTGGACTGCTGAACGGACGTCATCGCGTAGTCGCGCCGAGTAATCATACCGCATCGAAACCTCCCAAGGGGACCGGTTTTCGTTGAGGTTGCACAATGCGGCAGAGGCTTCGTCTTGGCAAGTCACGAATTAAAAAATATCTAAACAAATCAGGTAGTTACAATAGTTATGCAAGTGTGCGCCTTACGCCGAATACCCATGAGACTCATCTTGAGCATGAGAAGCAGTTCACCCATCGCGAGGTCTTGACGCGCTAGGAGCGGCTTCCTAATTATGCGGTAAGTGAGTTGAATACTCATTCTACGTATTTGTGGTGCTGAGCGAGGGAAGCGCGATGACTGAACTGGAACGCCCGGAACGGTTGCAGATCATGCTGACGTCAGACGAACTGGCGGCGCTGGAAAACTGGCGCTTCGACAAGCGCATGCCGAGCCGTTCGGCCGCCGTGAGGGAATTGCTGCGGCGCGGTCTTGCCTCGGATGGCTTCCTGACGGCGGAGCAAGGGACGAAGTCGCAAGACTTCGGCATCCTGCCAACCGCCGGCGGCAACGGCATTTCCGACGGCGGCAAGGAGTAGGGCGGTTCACCGTGCCTGAGCCGCCCTGGTCCCGCAGGCCGGTCGGCGGTTGCCGCGACGCGGCGCCGGCTGGCGTACCGGGACGAGACTCTCGGTTCAGAGGATATTGGTCGTCACTTCGACGATTATCGCGGCACCTTCCAGGCTGCCATTGGTGACGTGCACGACGCGCGATACCCGCAGATCCTGCGTGGTTCCGTCGATCGACAGCGCAACACTTTCGCCGATCCGGGGAACCGCCTGGAAAACGGCGTCCGTGGCCTCCGGCCGGTTGTCGATCGATAAGCGGCAGTTGACGGTCATGAGATGTCTCCTGTGTCGGCCCGGTGGTCAACGCAGGGTCCGCGAAATGGTTTCAGGAGCCGGATGCAACTTAACGGCGCCCGGATTCGTAAAGCAGTAATTGCTCCATCGTTCATCGTAACGGAGCAACAGCTCGCTGGGGAGGGCGTTGGGGCTGCCCCGGCGAGCTTGATCCGATTTGCCCAGGGGCGTTGCGTCACCGAGGTATGGAGACGAGTTCCGGAGCCCGCAATTCCCCGGCTATCCTTGCCGCCTGGAAGATTGTCATCAAAACCAGGATGGGCTCACCCTCGGTCGGGTTGATGGTCAGGACGACGCGGCCGAGCTCGTCGCTCATGCCGCAAGACCAGTCCTTCACGGCTATCACCTTTCGGACGGCCATATGCCTTCTCCTGCACGGAAGGTTCTCCGCGGGCTACGCCGTCTGGAGTTGGTCGACAGAACCTTCGCCTGACATTGCAACCAGCCGAAATGCGGCAAATGCGGCCAATATTATGAAAACCGCCGTGACGTTCAGGGACATCGTCGATGCAAGGACGCCCCCGTCAAAGCAACTCAGTTCCATGGCGCTGCACCCCTTGAAGCCACTGACGGTCCGGATGATGATCCTGCTTGGGGCGAAATACAAGCGTTCGCTAATACGCTGATGCCGGCTGGCCAGCCCTGCGCGCAGCTTTTGAACAGCCGAACGCTTGGTTGCTGGTTCCCGCTCAAGGGCTCGAACCTCGATTCACGCCTTCAAAGGGCGCTGTCCTACCATTAGACGAAGCGGGAAAATGCACGTTGCGCCCCACCCCTAGCCGGTTCGCGCGCCGGGATCAACGCACGGGGGCGGCAAAGCCGATTGGAAGCGCGGTGTCAGTCCGGAAAGTTGGTGACAGGTTCCTCGCAGCGGTAGACCGGGCAGCTGCCGTCGCGGGTCGGGACACAGGCCGACATCGGCACCTCCGGCCAGTCGCATTCGTTGCCGAACTGCCTGACATAGCGGTCATAGGTGTTGGGTCCGGTGGTCAGCACCACGGCATGATGGCTTTGGAGCAGTTGCCGGAGTTGGTCGCAACTCATCGTGCGGGTGTCGGGCCTGGCTTCGGCAAGGCCGGTCGCGGCCAGCAGGATCGCTGCCGTCATCAAGGCAATTCGGTGCATCGGCATGGCTATTCCCTCGAATGGAAGTATCGGCCGAAACTCGCATCCCGGCGGGTGGTTCCGCAACCGCCGGCTGGCCGTCTGTGGCGGCGCAACCAAATGGTTCGTCGCGCATTGCTGGGGATGGATGGGAGGAAGCCCTACGAGACCCCGCAATGGCGGCCCGGAAACGGGGACCGCGAGGCCATGTGCTGTTCTTTCTGCGGCGGGCGCGACCACAGCTATGAGGACTGTCCGCAAAGGGATACTGACGCCGATCCAGTGCCGAATGCCCCTGACCCTCCCAAGCCAGACTGATCCGCGCCGGTATGCCGCCAGCAATATGTCAAATGCGACCCGCCGGCATTCGTACATCTGACTGATGTCGTGATTTTCAACGCCGTCCGGCTACATCCTGACCTTACCGGTGTCACCGATTTCCGGGCGGCTGTCGCTGACCGTTGCGGCCAGCATCTTCACATAGCTGACCACGGTGCCGGGGCTGTCCCAATACTGGGCGTCCTTCGGCGTCACCTTAAGCACGCGGATCGAAGGATCATCGGCACTGTCCCACCAGGCCTTGGCCGGGGTCGACCACAACTCCCTGATCTTGGCGCGGTCGTTCGAAACCGCCGCCAGACCGCTGACGGAAACATATTTCTGGCCGCCTGAATCGGCGAAGGCGAGACCGACATTGGGCTCGGCTTCGATCTCGTCATCCTTGTGACTGTCGACATCGGTGAGGAAGTAGACGGCGTTTTCGTCGCGCACCACATGCGCCGCCATCGGTCGCGAGCGGATGTCATCGCCTTCGCGAGTGGCGAGCATACAGAAGCCGATCCTGTCCATCAGTTTCCAGACCCGGTCGAGATCGCTGTTGCCGTCGCTCATTGTGTGCCTCCTTATTGAGCCGTCCATGGGGGTGTCGGGTGCAACTCGCGCAGGCGCGCAAGGTTCCGGACATGAACTGCCCGGACTGTTCCTGGGAGGAATGTTGGAGGCGATTGCAACCAAAACGCACCGCGGCGCATTGGTGGCCATGCGCGCGATCCGCGCATGAGGGAGAAGGGGTCGACAGTGACAGATTTGGCGGGCCGTGATGCCTTGATCGCCATCACCGCCGATGCGCGGCTGGCGGCGATTGTCGATTCGTCCTTCGACGCTATCGTCAGCAAGGATCTGAACAGCATCATCACCAGTTGGAACGCGGCGGCGCAACGCATGTTCGGCTACACCGCCGAAGAGGCCGTCGGCCGCTCCGTGCTCATGCTCATCCCCGATCATCTCAAGGATGAAGAGACCGACATCATCAGCCGGGTTCGCAGGGGCGAGCTGCTGGCCAGCTACGAGACGATCCGCCGGCGCAAGGATGGCGGCCTCATCGCCGTGTCGCTGACCATTTCGCCGATCAGGAACGCGTCCGGCGAGATCATCGGCGCCTCGAAGATCGCCCGCGACATCACCGCCAGCAAGGAGAGCGAGCGCCGGATCAGGCTTTTGCTCCGCGAGGTGAACCATCGCGTCAAGAACCAGTTCGCGGTGATCCTCTCGATGATCAGGGAGACCAGCAAACGCTCGACCGATCCGCGTGAATTCGAGGAGTTGATCCGCTCCCGCATCATGGCGCTGTCGCGGTCGCACGATCTGCTGGTGAACTCGGAATGGGCCGGCGCCAGCCTCTTCGACCTCGCCCAGGAGCAGCTCAAGCCGTTCGGCCACGAGGCGCGGGTATCGCTCTCCGGGCCGCTTTTGACCCTGCAGCCGAACGCCGTGCAGAATCTCGGCATGGCATTTCATGAGCTCGGCACCAACTCATCAAAATATGGCGCGCTGGCGAGCGAGGCCGGGCGGCTCGAGATCACCTGGCGGATCGTCGAAGGCGTTTCTGACAAGCGGGAAATTCATCTGGTTTGGGACGAGACGATGCCGGTGCGCGAGGGAGAGCGGCGGGACGAAAGCACGCGCAAGGGTTTCGGCACCGTCGTCCTGCAACGGGTCGCGCCGCAATCGCTGAACGGCTTGGCGGTGCTGGATCGCAGCCCGGGCCATCTCAAATGGTCCCTGACGGCGCCGCTGGCTTCGATCATCGTTCCGCAGCTCGGCGCCGACGTGCCCGAAACCGAAACGTCCTGAGGCCTTGAGGATTGGCTCCATCAACCTCCCTTTGGCAGATGCGTATTCAAAAGCGGCCGCATCCTTGCCGCACCTGGCCGTGGATTCAGGAACCGCGACCCGGTGGCCGCGTTGTGGCGTCAAGCTTTTGGAGGGGACATCATGGAACAGCTCGTCGAGGAATTCGGCCATTCCACCTACACCTCGTTTCCGGTCATCGCGGCGCGGCTGTTGCTGGCCACCCTCTATGGCGCGGTCATCGGTTTCGAACGCGAATGGCGCAATCGCCCGGCCGGACTTCGCACGCATATCCTCGTCTGCGTCGCCGCCGCCACCTTCGGCATCCTGACGGTCGAGATCGTGCACGCGCCGATGTTCGCGGGGGAATCGGTCAAGGTCGATCCGATCCGGGTGGTCGAGGCGGTGACCGCCGGCGTCGCTTTCCTCGCCGCCGGCTCGATCATGTTTTCGCGCGGCGAGGTGCATGGGCTGACGACCGGCGCCGGCATGTGGCTGGCGGGCGCGATCGGCGTCGCCTGCGGACTGGGTCTTTGGCAAGTGGCCGGGTTCGGCACGCTGATCGTGCTGATAGTTGCCGGCTTTCTGCGCCGGTTCGAACGCGGGCCCGGCCTTGCCGCCGGTGATGAAGGCAGTCAGGCAAAGGCGGAGAAGGAGGGGGCCTCGGCCCGATCAAAGGGAGGGCGAAGGTAATCCCGTTCGCCGAGAGATGCCGTGACTGGTTTCACCGAAGAAGCCGGCCAGCAGATCGGCCGTGCGCGCCGGGTTCTCCTTGGGAAAGAAGTGCCCGCCCGGCATCGCCTGGCCGCGCACATCGTCGGCCCAGCCGCGCCACAGCGCCAGCGGCCCGCCTTCGCCGGCATACCAT
>NZ_RZRK01000879.1:0-2468 GCF_003997835.1 Mesorhizobium sp. M7A.F.Ca.CA.004.12.1.1 | reverse complement strand
AGATAGGCAGCGAACAGACCGTTGGCGGCCGCTCGCGCGGTATGGAGTTGCTTGGAATCGGCAGCGTCACGCAGAAATTCCCAGAGACCTGCCGCCTGCGTACCGGCCGAGCCGACAGCATGGTTGAGCCCGGCTGCGTCCAACCCGATCAACCTGCCGACCGCCGCGGCTGCTGCCACTGCGCCAGCCGTGCCGGTGGTGTGGAATATCTCGTAGTGCGAGCGTCCGAGGAATTCTCCCACTCGAATGCCCACTTCATAGCCGGCGATGCAGGCAGTCAGGACTTCGCGGCCGGTCTTCTCCTCAGCCTCCGCAACCGCCAAAACGGCCGGAAAGATCACCGCCGCCGGGTGAAAGACCGAGCCGTTGTGAACGTCGTCCTGTTCCACGACATGGGAGGCCGCCGCATTGACCATCGCTGCGAAGTAGGGGCTTGTGCGCCGCCGCGTCGGGATGATGGTGCTTGGGCCGTCCGCCGGCCCCATGGCACGCGCAAAACCGTCGATCATCTCGACCTGGTGCGCGCCCTTGCCGGCCAGCGCCGAGCCGAGCCAGTCGATCATCAATCCTTGCGCGAAATGAACGACGCGCGGCGGGATCTGTTCGAAGTCGAGTTCGGCAATGAAGGCGCAGAGCCTGGCGGTTGGCCAATCGGCGGTGTCCAGGCTCATCCGTTGCTCCTCCCCTGCATGCCCTTTAGACCAAAGCGGCCCGGCGCAGGACCTGCCTTGCGCGCTCGATGACCGGCCGATCCACCATTTCGCCGTTCACCTGGCTAGCTTCGCCGGACGAGGCTGCGCCGACGATGTCTCGTGCCCATGTGATGTCATTATCGCTCGGGCGAAAGCCACTGCGAATCGGCTCGATCTGCCTCGGGTGGATGGCCATCTTGCCGCCAAAACCCATCTTCATGGCGTGGCGGGCGTCATCCTCGGTGATTTCGGGACTGTTCAGGTCGGTCGTTACGCCGTCAATCGGCGCGGCCCGGCCAGCGGCGCGCGAACGCCAGACGATTTCGTTACGAGCCGCAAGCAGGATCAGCCGATCATGCGCGCAACCGAGATCGAGCGAGAAGTCGACCGAGCCGAAGGCGACGGCAACGACGTTGGGCATGGCCAATATGTCCGGCAAGTTGGCGAGACCGACGGCGCTCTCGACCAGCGCGATGACGGAAACGCTGCGTGCCATGTGCCTGGCCATATCGGCAATGTCTTCCGGACGTTCGGCCTTGGGCAGCATGACGGAGACGCCGTCAAGGCGCCGCACGGCAGCGATGTCCGCCTGGTGCCAAAATGTGCCGGCGGCATTGATGCGGACCACGACCGCGGATTTCAGCGCGGCTGCATGAGCAACGACCGCTTCCCGAGCGCGGTCCTTGTCGCCAGGGGCGACGGCATCCTCGAGGTCTAGAATGACTGCGTCCGCGCCGCTGCTGTCGGCTTTGGCAAACCGCTCAGGACGTGAGCCCGGCACGAATAGCGGCACGACAGGCGTGACGAAGCTCACCATTGCGCCGTGGCTTTCACCGTCACATGGCTGTCGGACGACCGTGCCTCGAGAGCCATGCCGTCCTGGCCTGGGGATGTTGCGCTCAGAAGCAGGCGCTGCGGGCCAGTCGCCGGATGGACGCCGCGGAATGAGAAACGGCGCGGCGACTGACCGACAATGGCGGCGGCGAAGTTCATCAGCAGCGTCGCCTGCAGCGGGCCATGGATGACGAGCCCGGGATAGTGCTCGACCCCCGTGGCATAGGGCGCGTCGTAGTGGATGCGATGCCCGTTGAACGTCAGCGCGGAATATCGAAAGAGCAGCACGGGATCGATGTCGATCGTGCGCTCGTGCGATGCGGCCAGGGGCGAATTGGCCGGCGGGGCAGGGGACGCAGCAGCGGCTTCGGCGCCGCGATAGACGATGATCTGGTCCTCCTCGATGACCGGACCGGAATCGTTGGCGATGTCGTGCCGGACCGTGACGAAGGTGAGCGGGCCGGTGCGGCCCTGCTTCTCCTCGATGGCGGCCAACGTCGAGCGGCGGCGGATGCGGTCGCCAGAGCGGATCGGCGCCATGAAACGCATGTCGCTGGCAGCCCACATGCGACGCGGAAGCGGCACCGGCGGCAGGAAGCCGCCTTTGGCCGGGTGCCCGTCAGGTCCGAGTTCTCGCATGGCGGCAATGTCGGGCGCCAGGCACCAATGCAGTCCGGGCGCGGCCGCGCCCTCGGCAGTCTGCGCCGCGTGGTCCCCAAGCGTGGCGCCAAAGCTGGCCAGCAGGCGCGGGGTCACAACATCCTCGACCTCGTGCGTGCGTCCAACCCATTCCTGCAGTGTGCTTGTGTCCAGGCTCATGAGGTCCTCGTCAGGCGGCGAATTCGGACCGGATCCGGTCCGTATCGGCGCCAAGCGCGGGGACGCTTGGAACCGTTGCAAATCCCTCCGGCCGCCCTGCCGGCTTGGGTACTGCGATGCGCC
>NZ_RZRK01000878.1:0-2477 GCF_003997835.1 Mesorhizobium sp. M7A.F.Ca.CA.004.12.1.1 | reverse complement strand
GGCTGATATCGCCTTGCCGGCACGTGTCTTCGCAAGCCATTCCTGTTGCTCCGGCGTGCCGAACAGGCTGAGCGCGCCGGTACCCAGCCCTTGCATGGCGAAGGCGAAATCGGCCAACCCGTCATGGCGGGCAAGCGTCTCGCGCGTGATACACAAAGTGCGCACGTCGAGGGGCCCCGGATTGTCGGTGTCGAGAGCCGTCGGTTTCAGCCAGCCGTCCCGGCCCAACTGCGCCACCAGTTCGCGGCAAGCGGCATCGACATCATGGTGATCGACCGGCAGGACAGAGGGGGGCGCTGTCCCGCCGACGTCTCCACGGAATGCATCATCCCTCAATCCCCCTCGAACACCGGCTTTTCCTTGGCCACGAACGCCTTGTAGGCGCGCTCGAAGTCGCGGGTCTGCATGCAGATCGCTTGCGCCTGCGCTTCCGCCTCGATCGCCTGGTCGAGACCCATCGACCATTCCTGATTGAGCTGCGTCTTGGTGATGCCGTGCGCAAAGGTCGGGCCGGAAACGATGCGCGCCGCCATATCGAGCGCGTCGGCCTCCAGCGAGGCGGCATCGACCAGCCGGTTGTAGAAACCCCAGCGTTCGCCTTCCGCCGCCGTCATGGTGCGGCCTGTGTAGAGCAGTTCTGCGGCGCGGCCCTGGCCGACGATGCGCGGCAGGATCGCGCAGGCGCCCATGTCGCAGCCGGCGAGGCCGACGCGGGTGAACAGGAATGCGGTCTTGGCTTCCGGCGTGGCGATGCGGATATCGGAGCTCATCGCAATGATGGCGCCGGCGCCGACCGCGACACCGTCGACCGCAGCAATGATCGGCTTGCCGCAATTCAGCATCGCCTTGACGAAATCGCCGGTCATGCGGGTGAAGGCCAAGAGCTCCTTCATGTCCATCTTGACCAGCGGGCCGATAATGTCGTGGACATCGCCGCCGGAGCAGAAATTGCCGCCATTGGAGAGGAACACCACGGCGTCGACATCGTCGGCATAGACGAGGTCGCGGAACGTGTCGCGCAGCTCGGCATAGCTGTCGAAGGTCAGCGGGTTCTTGCGCTCCGGCCGGTCGAGCCGGACCTTGGCGATCCTGCCCTCGACCTCCCACAGGAAATGCTTCGGCTTGCGCCCGGCCATTGCGGTCATTCGCGTCCCTCCCAGTTGCTGCGAAACGAGGTCAGCATGCCGGTCAGCCGGCGCGCGTCGTCCTCGCTGACCTTGCCCAGCAATTCACCGATCCAGCCTTCATGCGCCGCGGCGATTGTGGCGAAGGCTTGCGTGCCTTCCTCGGTCAGCCGCACCATCGACGTGCGGCGGTCGCCATTGCGCCTCGCGCGGGCGACAAGTCCTTCCGAAACCAGCCGGTCGACGATGCCCGTGACATTGCCGTTGGAGACCAGCAGGAAGCGCGACAGGTCGCTCATCAGCATGCCTTCCGGCATCCTATAGAGTGCTGCCATCACGTCGAAGCGCGGCAGCGTCGTGTTGAACTCCTTCTTCAGCCGCTCGCGCAGCTCGGCCTCGATCGTGCGCGAGGCTCGCAGCAGCCTGATCCACAGCCGCAAGCGGTCCTTGCCGGGTCCCGACGGCGCGGGCAGGGGGCCGGCTACCATGTTTCGCCTCCTGAGATGGAAATCGCCTGTCCGGTTATCGATTGGGCGGCGTCGCCGCACAGCCACAGCACGGCGGCGGCGACCTCATCCGGCTGGATGAAGCGGCCTTGCGGGTTGTTCGAGGCGAGGCTTGACCGCGCTTGCTCGACCGAGCGGCCGGTCTTCTCGATGATGCGCTGGATGGACTCTTCCAGCATTTCGGTTTCCACAAAGCCTGGGCACACCGCGTTGACGGTGACGCCCGATTTCGCCGTTTCGGCGGCAAGCGCCCGCATCAGGCCAACGACGCCATGCTTGGCGGCGACGTAAGACGCGACGTAGGCGTAGCCTTTCAGGCCGGCGGTCGAGGCGATGAAAACAATTCGTCCTGTTTTCCGCACGGCCATGCCGGCCAGCGCCGGCTTCACCGTCAGGAAGGCGCCGGTCAGATTGACGTCGAGCGTTCGCTGCCAGTCGCTGAGCGCGGTTTTGTGCGCCGGGGCGCTGCCGGCCATGCCGGCATTGGCGACAACGATGTCGAAGGGTCCGCGCGCGGCTTGCGCCCTCTGGTAGAGCGCTGCCATTGCCGCCTCGTCGGTGACATCGGCGGCGATGCCGAAGATGCGGTCGTTCTCGCCGGCCACCTCAGTGAGCTCTGCTTCCCGGCGGCCGCAGATGGTGACATCGATGCCCGCACCCGCCAGCGCCAGCGCGATGGCCCGGCCGACGCCGGAGCCGCCGCCTGTGACCAGCGCATGCTTGCCGGGGATCATGCTTCAATCCTCAAAACATGGCGCCAAGTACCCCCACCCCTAACCCTCCCCACAAGGGGGAGGGAGAAGGCTACGACAGCACCTGTCCATTGCAAACTTATGCGGTGCCGGCT
>NZ_RZRK01000877.1:0-2478 GCF_003997835.1 Mesorhizobium sp. M7A.F.Ca.CA.004.12.1.1 | reverse complement strand
CCGCCTCGCACAGTTCGGGCAAACGGGGCGTGCCCGGTATCGAGGCGATCATTGCCGTTGCTTCCGGCAAGGGCGGCGTCGGCAAGTCGACCACCGCCGTCAACATCGCGCTCGGCCTCGCCGCCAACGGCCTGCGCGTCGGCGTGCTGGATGCCGACATCTACGGACCGTCCATGCCCAGGCTGCTCAACATCCACGGCCGGCCGCAGACCGTCGACGGCAAGATCCTGAAACCGATGGAGAATTACGGCCTGAAGGTAATGTCCATGGGTTTCCTCGTCGACGAGGAAACGCCGATGATCTGGCGCGGCCCGATGGTGATGTCGGCGCTGACGCAGATGCTGCGCGAGGTCGAATGGGGCCGTCTCGACGTGCTCGTCGTCGACATGCCGCCCGGCACTGGCGACGCGCAGTTGACCATGGCCCAGCAGGTGCCGCTGGCTGGTGCTGTCATCGTCTCGACGCCACAGGACCTGGCCCTGATCGACGCGCGAAAAGGCCTCAACATGTTCAAGAAGGTCGACGTCCCGTTGCTCGGCATCGTCGAGAACATGAGCTATTTCATCGCCCCGGACACCGGCAAGCGCTACGACATCTTTGGCCATGGCGGCGCCCGCCGCGAGGCCGAGCGCCTCGGCGTCACCTTCCTCGGTGAGGTGCCGCTCGAAATGGGCATTCGCGAAAGCTCGGATGCCGGCACGCCGGTTGTCGTCTCCAAGCCCGATGGCCCCGAAGCGAAAATCTACCGCGACATCGCCTCGAAGGTCTGGGACCGGGTCAACGAAGAGCGTGGTGCGGCTGCTGCTGCCGTGCCGAGTATTGTGTTTGAATAGCAGGCGCCGCCGTGCTGCAGCCTAGGCCGCGCCGACCTTCTCGCCAAAGCTGGAAAAAAACTGTCCAGCCAGTTTCTTCGAGGTCGATTCGATCAGGCGGCTGCCAAGCTGTGCGATCTTGCCCCCGACATCGGCCTTGGCCGCGTAGTTCAATATCGTGGCGTCGGGTCCATCCGCCGTCAGCGTCACGTCGGCGCCCCCCTTGGCGAAGCCTGCAATGCCGCCCTTGCCTTCGCCCTGGATGGTGTAGGAGTGCGGCGGCTTCAGGTTCTTCAGCGTCACTTCGCCGTTGAACGTCGCCTTGATCGGTCCGATCTTCACCACCACGGTTGCCGCCATCTCGGTCGGCGACTTCATCTCCAGGCTCTGGCAGCCGGGAATGGTCGCCTTCAAGACCTCGGGATCGTTCAGCGCTTCCCACACTTTTTGCAGCGGTGCGGCAATGCGCTCCTCGCCTTCGATCACCAAAGCCATGAAAACCTCCCGGACAAGACTGCCCGAACCCGTAACGCACGGCTCGGTGCGTGTCTATCGCACCAAAGTCCGGTTGCGACCGCACGCCCTCTTGCCTGCTCCCGCGCGTTGCCATATCGATTTGTCTTACAAATACGGAGACCATGATGGCAGGCGCCCCCACCCATAAGAAAAAATTTCGCTCGCAGGAGTGGTTCGACAATCCCGACAATCCGGGCATGACGGCGCTCTATCTCGAACGCTATCTCAATTACGGCCTGACGCGCGCCGAACTGATGTCCGGCAAGCCGCTGATCGGCATCGCCCAGACCGGCTCGGATCTGTCGCCTTGCAACCGTCACCATATCGAACTCGCCAAGCGTGTGCGCGAAGGCATCGTCTCGATGGGCGGCATTCCCTTCGAGTTTCCTTGCCATCCGATCCAGGAGACCGGCAAGCGCCCGACCGCGGCACTTGACCGCAACCTTGCCTATCTCAGCCTTGTCGAGGTGCTCTACGGCTATCCGCTCGATGGCGTCGTGCTGACCATCGGTTGCGACAAGACGACACCGGCCCTGCTGATGGCGGCGGCCACCGTCAACATCCCGGCGATCGCCCTGTCGGTCGGCCCGATGCTCAATGGCTGGCACAAGGGCAAGCGCACCGGCTCCGGCACCATCGTCTGGGAATCACGCCAGCGCCTGTCGGCCGGCGAGATCGATTATGACGAGTTCATGGATATCGTCGCCTCGTCGGCGCCGTCCACCGGCTATTGCAACACCATGGGCACCGCCACCACGATGAACTCGCTGGCCGAGGCGCTTGGCATGCAGTTGCCGGGCTCGGCCGCCATTCCCGCGCCCTACCGCGAGCGCGGCCAGATTTCCTATGAGACCGGAAAACGCATCGTCGAGATGGTGCATGAGGATCTGAAGCCGTCCGACATCATGACGAGAGAGGCTTTCGAGAACGCCATCGTCGTCAATTCGGCCATTGGCGGCTCGACCAACGCGCCTATCCATCTCAACGCCATCGCCCGTCACCTTGGAGTCAAGCTCGACAATGACGACTGGCAGACGGTCGGCCTCAATGTGCCGCTGCTGGTCAATTTGCAGCCGACGGGCGAATATCTCGGCGAGGACTACCATCATGCCGGCGGCGTGCCGGCGGTCATCGCCGAACTGATGAAGGG
>NZ_RZRK01000876.1:0-2478 GCF_003997835.1 Mesorhizobium sp. M7A.F.Ca.CA.004.12.1.1 | reverse complement strand
TAGCAGATGCGTCCGGCATCGATTTCGCGCGTGGGCTAGGGCTGCCGAAAAAGGTCGATGCCGTGCTGAAGCGGATCGCCGAAGCCACGCCCCGCAAGGTCGATGCCGGACGCATCTGCTACGTCGACGATCACGGCGCGCTGGCCAGCCGGCATTTCATCAACATCGCCAGCCTGGGGCTTTCCGGCGCCACTGACCGCGCCGTCAATGCCGACAAGCGCAAGGGCAGGATGTCGGCCAAGGCGCTGTTCCTGTGGCGCACCGTGGTCGAGTTCATCCGCTACCGCTTCCAGGAGGTCAGCATCACGGTCGACGACGGCGTCCCCGTCGAAGCGCGCATGGCGCTGGTGGCGGTGGCAAACGGAAAGTTCTTCGGCGGCGGCATGATGATCGCGCCGGATGCGGAACTGACCGACGGGCAGTTCGACATCGTCATCCTGCGCGCGGCCGGCAAGCTGAAGCTGATCTGGGACATCCGGCTGCTCTATGGCGGCCGGCATCGCAATCATCCTGCGATCACCATCCTGCGCGGCAGGAAAGTGGTGGTCGAACCGCTCGGCGATGCGTCAGAGAATGGCGCGCTGGTCGACATAGACGGCGAGTCGCCGGGACGCATACCCGCGACCTTCGAGATCCTGCCCGGTGCATTGACGCTCAGATATTGAATCAAGCCGTTGACAGATTGATTCAGATGGATCCGCCGATCCAGCCAACGCCCTGAAATCGTTTGATATCCAGCCGGCGTCAGAGTTCGAGCTTGGCCGGGAAACCAGGTGCGCGCAGGTCGGTGCCGACGGCATCTTCCAACAGTTTGACGATCTGGGTCGACCAGGCGCCGCCGCCATAGGCGGCCTTGCCTTGCTGAAAAATGGCGTTGACGCGCGATGCCAGCTCAAGCGGCACGCCGGACTGCTCGCCGATGGCGAGCGCGAAGCCGAGGTCCTTCAGCGCCAGGTCCATGGTGAAGCCGATGTCGTAGGAGCCGTTGAGGATGAGCTGGCTTTCGGTCTCGTGGACGAAGCTGTTGCCGGAGGAGGCTGATATGGCGTGGTAGGATTGGGCGAGGTCGAGCCCGCCTCGTTTGGCCAGCATCAGCGCTTCGCCGGCGGCAACGAGATGGATGAAGGCGAGCATGTTGGTGATCACCTTGATCACCGCCGCCGAGCCGACCGGGCCCATCAGAAACGATTTTGCGCACATCGCCTCGATGGCGGGGCGATGACGTTCATAGAGTGCGGCGTCGCCACCGACCAGCGCGGTGATCTTCCCAGCCGCCGCCAGGTGCACGCCACCGGTGACCGGGCATTCCAGCGTCTCGACGCCCCTGGCCGAGGCGAGGGCGGCGAGGCGGGTAATTTCGTCGCGGCCGTTGGTCGACATCTCGATCCAGGTGCCGCCTGCGGGCAGGCCCTCCAGCAGACCATCGGCGCCCGCCAGCACGGCTTCGCTCACCTTCGGAGAGGGCAGGCAGGAGATTGCGTTGCCGGCCCGTGCGGCGGCCTCGGCGGGGCTGCTTGCCGCTGTGGCCCCGAGCGCCACCAGGCGCTCGACGGCGGCGGGATCACGGTCGAAGACCGTGACGGCAAAGCCGTTGCGGATCAGGCTGGCGGCAAGGTTGCCGCCGAGGTGGCCAAGGCCGATGAAGGCGTAGCTTTCGCTCACGGCGTCAGCGGCGTCTGCATCATCTGCAGATGCAGGTCCTTGCCCGTGTAAGGGTGTGCTTCGCAGACCGCCTCGTTGAGCTCGACGCCGAGGCCGGGCTCCTTTGAGGGGATGATTTTGCCGTCCTGCCACTCGATCTTTTTCTTCAGCAGCGTGGCGTGGAAACCGTCCCACTGCTTCAGCGATTCGAGGATGAGGAAATTGGGCAGCGTCACCGCCAGTTGGATGTTGGCCGCACCGACGATCGGTCCGCAATAGCAATGCGGTGCGATCTGGATGTGGTAGGCCTCGGCCATGGCGGCGATCTTCTTGGTTTCGAGAATGCCGCCGGAGCGGCCGAGGTCCGGCTGCAGGATGGTCGCGGCGCGGTTCTCGATGACGCGGGCGAATTCAAACTTGGTCGTTAGCCGCTCGCCGGTGGCGATCGGGATCGAGGTCGCGCGGGCCACTTGGGCCATGACCTCAGGCATATCAGGCGGCACCGGCTCCTCGAACCACAAGGGATCGTAGGGCTCGATGGCGCGCGCCATGCGCAGCGCGCCGGACGCTGTGAACTGGCCGTGCGTGCCGAACAGGATGTCGGCGCGGGTGCCGACCGCCTCGCGGATCGCCTTGATCATGCGGGTGGACAGGTCGATATCGACGAGGCGCGGCTGATGGCCGTCGAAGGCTGTGTAGGGGCCGGCGGGGTCGAGCTTGACGGCATTGAAACCCTGCTCGACATATTCGAGCGCACAGGCAGCGGCGAGATCTGGATCGTTGTAGACGTTCTTGCCGTGCGCATCCTCGGAATGGACGCTGCCGCTGTGCGGATAG
>NZ_RZRK01000875.1:0-2492 GCF_003997835.1 Mesorhizobium sp. M7A.F.Ca.CA.004.12.1.1 | reverse complement strand
GCTGCGGGCCTGATCCGGCAGGAAGGCAATTCCGCCGGTCATGGCCAGCAGGATACGCAACGCATAGACGGCCGCTCGCTCGTCGCCTGTGTTCAGCAAGAGCGGATCAAGACGAATGAGCCCGCAGGACAGCCGGGTCGCGAAATCGCCGATCAAACTTGCGGCGGCGAGGCCGAGTTGACTGCGCGCGCGGCCCTCATGCGCGGCCAGCGCCAGTGCATCGTCGATGCGCTGCGCACCGTTGCTGTCGGCAAGGGCTGCCCGCACACGCGGCCGCTCGAAGGCCGCGTCGATATTGGTGGGGTCGTCGGCCCAGCCGACATTCTCACGCCGCAGGACGTCGCGCAGCGCCTCGCGCCGCAACCCGAGAAGCGGCCGAACGATCCACTCGCGCCAGTCATACAAGGTGGCCGGCGCCATGCCGGCAAGTCCCCGGCCTGCCATTTCGGCATGGCCTTGGCCCCCGTCCCGCGCCAATCCTTCCTCGCGCGCTTGCCGCATCAGCACCGTCTCTGCCTGGTCATCGGCGGTATGGCCGGTGAGGATCAGGCCGATGCCTTCGGCTTGTGCCGCCTCGGCCAGCAGCCGGTAGCGCGCCTCGCGAGCGGCGGCGGGCAGGCCGGTCGATGGCTTGGGGCCCGACCATGTCAGGATGCGGTGTGAAATTCCGAGTCTGGCGCACAGCTTCGCCACTGTTTGCGCTTCCGCAGCCGAACCGGACCGCAAACCGTGGTCGATCGTTACCGCCAGCAGCCTGGTTGCCGGCGCCTTACGGTCGAGATGGTGTCTGAGAAGAAGGAGCAGGGCGGTCGAGTCGCTGCCGCCGGACACGGCCGCAACAGCGCCGCTGGTAAAATCGATATGCGAAAAAGGGTTAGTCGAAAGGTCCGGCTCGGTGTCGAGCATAATGCATGTCGCCCAAAAGTGATCCCGGTTTCAGGACAACGACATGTAGGACAAGGATCAGCAGGCAGCCAGAGCCTTCTCCTGCTTGACGCGTTCCTTGAGCGCACTGGAAATATCAGGGTAGCGCTTGCCGACCTCGCTGAAGGTGGCACAGGCAACATCATGCTGCTTGAGGCCGACCAGCGACACGCCGAGCTTCAGCAACATGTCGGGAGCTTTCTTGGCCTTGGGGTAGTCCTTGCTGGCGGCAAGGAACGTCTCGGCCGCGTCGCGGTATTTCTGCTGGCCGAGCAATGACTCGCCCAGCCAGTAATGCGCGTCCGCCGCCTTCGCATCCTTGGGGAAGCGGGCGATGTGATCGCGAAAACCCTGCTCGGCGGTGCCGTAGTCGCCCGAGAGGATGAACTGGTAGGAGTTGCGGTAAAGCTCTTCCGGGTTGTTGGTGGCGGGCAACGCCGCGACCACCGTATCGGATTTTCCGGCCTTGGGCGCCGCCCCGGCGACTGGCGCGGTGTCCTGCGCCGGCGCGGTCGATTGCGTGTTGCCGCCGGCATCGATGACATTGCCGTTCTTGTCGACGGTGATGGTGCCGAAATTCTTTTCCGGCGCTCCCGTACCGGGAATAACCTTTCCGGGGTCGCCGTCGGGAGATTCGACGATGACATCCTCGACCGTCTTGCCGCCTGCCGATTGATCGTTGGCGGGCGCGGCGCCGGCATCGGCCGGCGCCCGTATTGCCGGGGCCGCCGCCACATCGTTGTCGGTGCCGGTGGTGGCGTCCGATTTCTTCTGCGCCGGCGGCTGCCCGCCTTGCGTGCCGCCGCCTTCCAGCTGCTGGAAGCGGAATTCATTGTCTTCCTGCTGCTTGCGGATCTGCTCCTGCATCTGCAGGACCTGGAAATTGAGTTCCTCGATCTTGCCGTTCATCTGCCGCAGCTGCTCTTCCAGGCTGGTGACAGCGGCAGGATCGGATTGCACCAGCTGAACCTGGTCCGGTTTCTTCTTTTGACCGAAAAGGTTGGGCAATTCGATACTGGGAAGATGGAAGGTAAAGCCGCTGTCGGTTGATTGCCCCGTGCCGCTCGCCCCGGTGCCGCTGGCCAGGGCGGTGACGCCTGATAGGAGCAGCAGCGCAAGCGTGCCGCTCAGAACCGATCTCAAATGCATGTGCCTCTCGCAGTGATTTCGTTAGCTTGTTCGCGCCTTCCAATCAGCATGGGACCAGCCAAGCGCCCTCGGCTCATAGCAGGAGCCGAGACTTCGGCCAAATTTTGTTTCGGGCATCCGGATGTGAAAAAGGCGGCCCCCAAGGCCGCCTTTCGCACAGGTATGTTGCATTTTTACCGCTAGACGGCCGCCGTTCTTGACGCGCCGGTCGGCTGCGTGATGCTTCAGGAGCCAGCGCCGCTAAGCGTGGTGACCGCGCGGCGGTTCTGCGACCAGCAGGAGATGTCGTCGCAAACCGCGACCGGACGTTCCTTGCCGTAGGAAATGGTCTTGAGACGGCTGGCCGAGACGCCCTTGGCGACAAGGAAGTCACGGGTGGCGGCGGCGCGGCGGGCGCCGAGCGCCAGATTGTATTCACG
>NZ_RZRK01000874.1:0-2494 GCF_003997835.1 Mesorhizobium sp. M7A.F.Ca.CA.004.12.1.1 | reverse complement strand
AAATTCCGCAATCCGGCATCGCGCTACGCCATCGTCGGCGTGTTCGTGGCCAAGGGCAAGGATGGCGTCAGCGTCGCCGTCACCGGTGCCGGCGACGACGGCGTTTTTCGTTCGAAGGAGATCGAGGCAGCATTGGCCAAGAATTTTGCGGCCTCGGCACTCGAAGGGGTGAAAGTGCCGGCGAAGAATTTGATGACCGACATCCACGCCTCGGCCGACTATCGCGCCAATCTGATCACGGTGATGGCCAAGCGCGCGGTGGCTGCCGCCAACGCCTGACACGATCCGTTGTGGACACGGAGAAGGGGTCATGCGGCCCCTTTTCCTTTTGTGGCGACCTGTAGTTGCCCAAACTTTTGATGGAATCGCCCCCGCACCAATCGTTTGCCTGAGCAATTTCTTCCGCCGACACTTCACCTGGAACTGCACCGGCGGCAATCTCGCACTTGCACAAATCCATATTGCACTGCAATATGGATTTGGGCGGGAATGCGAGCCGGGTTCGAAATGTCGTGCCCTTTCGCATGCCTATTTGCGAGAGGATCGGCATGACCGACATTTCCGCGACGCATGTCGTTCCGTCCCGATCCGCCGCCGACAGATCAACCAGAACAAGACTGGCCTATCTCGACGGCTGGCGCGGGCTTTCGATCGCACTGGTGCTGATCGGCCATTTCTTTCCGGTTCCGGGAATCAATCTTGGCGTGCTGGGCGTCGAATTCTTTTTCGTGCTCAGCGGCCGGCTGATGGGCGAGATCCTGTTCATCGAACGCTACCCGCTGAAAAAATTCTTCAAACGCCGCTTCTCCCGCATCTATCCGGCTCTTCTGGTCTTCGTAGTCGTCGCGATGATTGCGCTGTCCGGCACATTCATCGCCTTCAAATGGAAGGCGGCGCTGACGGCGCTGACATTCACCTACAACTATGCCGGCATTCTCGTGACGCGGGCAGGGGCGCTCGACCATATCTGGTCGCTCTGCATCGAGGAGCACGCCTACATCATCCTGGCGCTGATCAGCGTCATCGTCTCAAGTCGCTCTCGCGTGGTTGTGCTGCTCCTGGCGCTGGCCTTGCTGGCCATGGCCAATGGCGCGGTTTCGTACTGGGTCTTCGGGATGGACTACGAAACCACCTATTGGCGCACCGACGTGCACATCGCGTCGATCCTGCTGTCGGCTTCGATCTGCCTGCTGAAGGCCGACGGCATGCTGCCGGCGTTTTTGAGAGGCAAGCATGTGGCCCTGGTGGCGACGTTCTGTGCCGTTGTCCTGTTCCTGGATCAGGTGCCGACGCCGATCCACTATCTCTTCGCGGTGCCGCTGCTGGCTCTGGCCGTCAACGCACTCGATTTCAGCCCACGGTATATTTCCGGATTGCTGTCCTCCTGGCCGATGGCGACGCTGGGTCTGTGGTCGTACTCGCTCTATCTGTGGCAGCAGCCGTTCTACAAATTCGTCTATGAGCAAGGCGTCATGCCGATGCCGATGCTAGCCGCAGTCTTCGCTTGTGCGGCCTGCAGCTACTACCTCATCGAGCGCCCGGCGCGCGAATGGCTCAACCGCAACTGGTGAGCAACAGGGCGTTCAGGCCGTCTTGCGGCGCGCCCGCCCTCTCTATGCCTGCAGCGATCTGACGTAATAGCGCACTGCTTTCTTACCGCCATGGATCACTGCGTCGCCGGCCTCAGTGAAGCCAAGGGCGGCGTGAAAGACATCCGAGGCAGGGTTCGGCGGGTCGGTGTTGACTTCGCAGGTGACCAGATTGTAGCCGGCGCGCTCAACATGGCCGAACAGATCCTGATAGAGCCGGCGGGCATGGCCTCGGCCGCGCGCGTGCGCCGCCACGACAACCCGGTCGACATAGACGAAGCGCTCGTAGCGTTCGCGAAACCAGAGGAAATTCGGGCTGTCGTAGCGGGCGTCCTGGTCGAAGGTCATGATGAAGGCTTCGAGATCGCCGATGCGCCTGGTGTAAAACGCTTCGCCAAGCAGGAAGGACAGCCGCTCAGCCTCCAGCCACGACAGTTCTGCGGCATGCTCGTTGTTGAGCGCCAGGATCGCCGCTTCGTCTGCGGCCGATACACGGGCTATCGGGGCAGGGGTCGAGGTCATGCCTTGGCTGCCGCGATCGTTGCCGCCACCAGTGATGTGTCGGTGAGCGTGTTGCGGTATTCGCGATCGAGATCGGAACCACCCATGCCGACATGGGGATTGCGGTAGTCCATGGCACTCGGCACATCCTTGAGGGCGGCAAAATGCATTTCGGACAGGCCGGTTTTGCTGCGCACTTCGGCAATGTTGTGCAAATCCAGTCCGCCGCAGCCGAGGATGACGATGCGCTCGCCGGCCTGCCGCACCAGATCCGCCAACAGCGGCAAGCCTTCGATAGCAGTGTCACGCTGGCCGCTGGTCAGCACGCGGCCGACCTTGCTGCGGATCAGCGATTCGAGCGCCTCGGCCGGGTCGCGCGTCATGTCGAAGGCGCGATGACAGGT
>NZ_RZRK01000873.1:0-2497 GCF_003997835.1 Mesorhizobium sp. M7A.F.Ca.CA.004.12.1.1 | reverse complement strand
AGTGAACACCATGTTCGCTTCTTCGCGTCTTGTGTGAACGATGCAGATGGACGATCTGTGGTCAGGAAAAGAAACAGCCGTGCGCGGGAACCCTGACTTTGGAACTGACACGACGTACAATGATCGGCGGAGTGGGGCTTCTCGCTTTGGGAGCTTCATCGCAGGCCGGTCGAACGGAGCATTCGATGAGCGAGTTGCCTTTTGCCGCCACCACCCCGGTCAGCGTTGCCCGCGTCGGGCTGAAGGCGCGCGACGCGGAAAGCCTTGCCGCCTATTACCGCGAAATTGTCGGTCTGCAGGAGTTGAGCCGTGCCGATGGCGCGATCACCCTGGGCGCCGCCAACCGTCCCTTGTTGGTGCTTGAGCAGGACGCTTCAGCCAAGCCGGATGATCCGCGCAGCGCCGGGCTGTTCCACACCGCCTTCCTGCTGCCCAGCCGCGCCGACCTCGGCCGCTGGATCAACCACGCCATATCAAACAAGATCGCGATCGAGGGCGCTTCCGACCATCTGGTCAGCGAAGCCCTGTACCTGACCGATCCCGAAGGCAATGGCATCGAGATCTATGCCGACCGCCGTCCGCAGGACTGGAAGTGGAACGGCGACAAGATTGCCATGGCGACAGAACGGCTGAACATTCCGTCCGTCGTTGCCGAAGTGCCGGCGGGTGATGCCGGCTGGCAGGGTACGCCGGAAAACAGCATCGTCGGCCATGTCCACCTGCGTGTCGGCAGGCCGGAAGACGCCGAAGCCTGGTGGAACCAGGAATTTGGCTTCGACACCATGGCCAAATACGGTGGCCAGGCGGTGTTCCTGTCGTCGGGCGGCTATCATCACCACATCGGCGCCAACGCCTGGCAGAGTTCAGGCGCCGGCCGCCGCGATTCGAGCCGGTCGGGCCTTGCCTGGGTCGAGATGCGTTCGGACAAGGTGACGAGCCCGGCAACCCGCGAAGATCCGTGGGGCACGGTGATCAGGACTATTCCCGCCAAGGCTTGAGAGCGTCTTTCTCCCCGTCACTATACGGGGAGAAATGCCCGGCAGGGAAATGAGGGGCAGCGCCAAAGTCGTGAATTTGTCAAAGCGTGAATGGTTGCGATCGTCGCCGAAGTCGGCACCGCCCCTCATCCGCCTGCCGGCACCTTCTCCCCGTATAGTGACGGGGAGAAGGAAGCTCAGGCTTCCCCAAACACCCGCTTGAAGATCGTGTCGACATGCTTGGTATGATAGCCCAAGTCGAATTTCTCGCGGATTTCGGCTTCCGGCAGCGCTGCGGTCACTTCCTTGTCGGCCAAAAGTTCCTCAAGGAAATCAGCGCCTTGCTCCCACACTCTCATGGCGTTGCGCTGCACCAGCCGGTAGGAGTCTTCGCGCGACAGGCCGGCTTGGGTCAGCGCCAGCATGACGCGCTGCGAATGCACGAGGCCGCGGAACTTGTTCATGTTCTTCAGCATGTTGTCGGGATAGACGAGCAGCTTGTCGACGACGCCGGTCAGCCGTGACAGTGCGAAATCGAGCGTCACGGTGGCATCCGGGCCGATCATGCGCTCGACCGAGGAGTGCGAGATGTCGCGCTCGTGCCAGAGCGCCACATTTTCCATCGCCGGCAGCGCCATGGAGCGCACCATGCGGGCAAGACCGGTGAGGTTTTCGGTCAGCACCGGGTTGCGCTTGTGCGGCATGGCCGACGAGCCCTTCTGGCCCGGCGAAAAATACTCTTCAGCTTCCAGCACTTCGGTGCGCTGCAAATGCCGGATTTCGATCGACAGCCGCTCGACCGACGAGGCGATGACGCCGAGCGTGGCAAAGAACATGGCGTGGCGGTCGCGCGGGATCACTTGCGTCGACACCGGCTCGGGCTTCAGGCCGAGCTTTGCCGCCACATGCTCCTCGACATAGGGGTCGATGTTGGCGAAGGTGCCGACCGCGCCCGAAATCGCGCAGGTGGCGATGTCTTCGCGCGCGTGCACCAACCGCTCGCGGCAGCGCGAGAATTCGGCATAGGCCTGCGCCAGCTTGACGCCAAAGGTCGTCGGCTCGGCATGGATGCCATGGCTGCGGCCGATGGTGACGGTGTCCTTGTGCTCGAAGGCGCGGCGCTTAAGCGCTGCAAGCAAGCCATCGATGTCGGCGAGCAGGATGTCGCTGGCGCGGGTAAGCTGCACCGCAAAGCAGGTGTCGAGAACATCGGACGAGGTCATCCCCTGGTGGATGAAGCGGGCGTCCGGTCCGACGAATTCGGCAAGATGGGTCAGGAAGGCGATGACGTCATGCTTGGTGACGCGCTCGATCTCGTCGATCGCCTCGACATCGAATTTTGCCGCCCCGCCCTTTTCCCAGATGGTTTTTGCCGCTTCCCTGGGGATGACGCCGAGTTCGGCCAACGCGTCGCAGGCATAGGCTTCGATCTCGAACCAGATGCGGAACCGGGTTTCTGGCGACCAGATGGCGACCATTTCCGGCCGGGAATAGCGAGGGATCATCGGTCAGTCCTGACA
>NZ_RZRK01000872.1:0-2501 GCF_003997835.1 Mesorhizobium sp. M7A.F.Ca.CA.004.12.1.1 | reverse complement strand
AGCCTGGGCCGGCGCTTGGCGGCAGCGGCTGGCGGTTCGCTGCGCCGCCTCCAGCATGCGGCTCGCCGGCCGCGCCGAGGATGCGGCCGCCTTGCGCGATGCCTGGCATTTGCGTCCCCTACGTGCTGACCCCGGTCCCGCAGGCGCCGTCTTTGGCGCCTGGCGGCAGTTGGCCAGGCAGCCGCCCGCCGCTACGCCCGGCCGGCTCGGGAAGATACTCGACCAGCTTGGCCTCCATTGGGACGGCGCCGCGCTCGCCGACCTTTGCACGCAGATCGAAAAACTCGGGGTATCCCAGCGGTCGGCGCCATTCGACGCCGCGGCGATCGCCGCTGAGGTCGTCGCCATGCGTCCCGATGCCGAACTCTTTGGCTGGTGGCTCGCCGACCTGGTACTGGCGCAACGCCTGGGCTGGCCGCAGCCCCTGCCGCTCCTAATGGCGCAGGGTTTTGGACCATCTTTCCGCACCGAGGCCGGCGGTGGCCGGCGCATCCGGCCCGGGGACAAGAATTTTGAGCGGGCGGTTTGCATCGCGCTCGTCGCGGCCGCCGCGGACGCTTGTCGGTTGGCCGCCGAGCTGTCGCGCCGGGCCGAAAAACTCCTGGCGGTGGCGCCGAAACTGCGCGCCAAAGGCGCCGGCGACGTAATCTTTCTGCTGCTCAGTGAAGACGCCGTGTCCGGATCGCTGACGACGGACAATCTGTCGCGCTTTGCATCGCGACGGCTGTTCGAACGGCTGCAGCAACTGGAGGTCGTGCGCGAGCTCTCCGGCCGCCCCACATTCCGGCTGTTCGGGCTGTAGCGATGAGCGAAGCGTCCGCCCGCCGCAAGCCAAACGATCAGCCGGCGCTGCTCGACACCGAACTGGAACATCTGCCGCCGGAGCTGCGCTGGTGCGAATGGATGGCCCGCGTCGAAGCGGTGATCTTTGCGGCAAATGAACCGGTGACACGTAGTGTCCTCGCGCGGGTGGTGGGAAAAAACTGCAATATCGAGCTGATCATCGACGACATTCGCGCCGAACTCGCCGGCCGCCCTTACGAGCTGGTCGCGGTCGCCGGCGGCTGGCAGCACCGGACCAAAAAGGTTTTTGGCGACGCCATTCACGCAGCCTTCGGCACGGCAGCGGGCGAGGGAGCAAAAGAACTGTCGCAGGCGGAGGCGCTTGTCTTGATGTGCATTGCCTATTTCCAGCCGATCACCCGTGGCGAGCTGTCGAGCTTTTTCGGCAAGGAGGTGTCACGTGACCTGATCGGCGTGCTGCGCGCTGAGCAGCTGGTCGCCTCGGGGCCGCGCAGCCCGCAGCCGGGCGCGCCCTACACCTATGTGACGACCAAAACTTTTCTGTCGCAGTTCGGGCTCGACACGCTGCGCCAGCTGCCGGATTTCGAGGCGCTCGAGGACGCCGGGCTGCTGTCGAAGGAGAAGCTGCTGGATCATCCCAGGGTTTGCAGATATCGACGATGATGGCGCCAGCGCCGCGCTCGACGAATAGATGATCCCATCACGGCGGGACACACGCGATCTCGCCGCTCGTCACATAGAAGATTGCGCCACGCACGCCGTCTGGTCTCGCCGGCTGGGTCCTTCGCGTGACGGAAGGGAGGTGGCGGCACGCGTCCGCTTGTCGATGAAGGATAAGCGAACAGGCAATTGATCGAGCCTGGTCGCACATGTCGATCACCATTGAGAGCTCTCGAAGGGAGAAAGTTCAATTGAACCACGTCTACCTTGAGCTTCTCGCGACGATTGAGGCGTTAAGATCCAGCCCATCGGGGCGACCATTCAGACGCTGATGGACAAGGTTCGCGACCTTTCACAGACGATCAAAGCCCTGAAAGACGATCTCCACCAGACAGCCGGCTATGGCCTGCTAAGAACCTAGCCAGCCGGCGAGTGCCCATCCCGGCCATTGTCAGCGAGGCGGCCATCCCAACAAGATCGCCTTGCCGCCACCGCCAATGGCGGATGCTGACAGCAGCGCCATAAGAACGCCAACGTAGATGGGGAAGATCATCCTCGGGCTATTCGTCCTTCCAAATGACAGTCTTCCCCCGAAAATCCCAATGAAATTTGAGGTTGGCTTTCAGTACCTCGGTGGGGATCCTCGGCTCGATCGCTGTGTGGAGAGCGTTATACGTTTCTCGGCAGAAGCTCGGCGGCGGGACATTCAGCTTGTACCCCGACGGGTACCTAAAATCTTGCTGAGAATTCATCAGGTCAAGGTTGTTGGCAATCATCTTCACGTTCCCAATCGGCGGCATTCCTAGGGCCACTGCGGCTTCGTAAATGTCCTCGATCTTGTGACCGAAGCCGAGCCGGAGACCGCGTTTCGACACGCCCTTTGAAGCTAGATACGCTTTCAAGAGGAGTTCTAGGTGTGAGCTTTCGAGAGGTTGTCCATTCGGACCGGACCGAGGAGACTGGAGTTACCACGCTTCAGCATCCATCGGAGGGTCCGAATGAACATCCACAAGAATGCCCGTCTCACACCGCTGCGT
>NZ_RZRK01000871.1:0-2504 GCF_003997835.1 Mesorhizobium sp. M7A.F.Ca.CA.004.12.1.1 | reverse complement strand
GGTCTTCCATGCGCTGTGCCAGCGCGCCGAGCGCATTGGTGAGCACGCTATCGCTCTTGTCGGCCTTGGTCAGAGCCTCGTCGCGGGTCTTGCGCAAGGTCAGCACTTCGCTTTCCATGCCCTTGACGCGTTTCTGCAACTCCGAGAGTTCATCCATCACCATGATGCCGGCCATAACGGTCAGCCGCTGATCGCCGATCTCGCCGAACGAGTCCTTCAGGTGTGAAACATAGCGGTCGAAGCGTTCGGCAAGGTCGATCAGATGCTCTTCCTGGCCCTCGTCGCAGGCCATGCGATACTGCTTGCCGTCGATTGAAACCGTGACCTGTGCCATCGGGCCAGCTCCTATCTGTCCAACACGGCGCGGATGGTTTCCATGGCAGTCACCAAACGTCGCGAGACTTCCTTGTTGGCATCTTCCAGCCGTTCGGCGCGCGCTTCGGAATTATCGAGTTCCTGCGCCAGCCGCGAGCGATCGGCATTCATCCGCTGCACCTCGGCCTCGGCTTCGGAGTAGTCGCGTTCATGCCCGAGCTTGGCCGCGACGGCGTTTTCCAGCCCCTCGATGGCCTTGCCCAGCCTCGCGATGACTTCCTTGAGTGTGGCTTCCCCGGTCATGGCCTTCGTCCTGTGCCCTGCCCATCACCGAATCGTTCACGTTCAGAACGCGTTATCCCTGAAACATTAGGCACCGGGTGAAGGCAACGTCAACAAAGCTCTCGCGACTGTCCCCCGCTAACGCTAATGTAGGTCCGCCGCCGGCATCACAAGACCGGCAAATGTGCACCCGATTTGTTGACTAAAAGCCCGCGCCTGCTATGTGTCGCGCACCCTTTTCAAGGGCTCTCCCAAGCCCCCAAACCCCCACTTCTGGAGGAACCATGACGTCGCGTGAACAACATGACCGGATGGCCAATGCGATCCGCTTTCTCTCCATGGACGCCGTCGAGAAGGCAAATTCCGGCCATCCAGGCCTGCCAATGGGCTGCGCCGATATCGCCACGGTGCTGTTCACGCGCTTCCTGAAATATGATCCCAAGGCCCCGCACTGGGCCGACCGCGACCGTTTCATCCTGTCGGCCGGCCATGGCTCGATGCTGCTCTATTCGCTGCTGCATCTGACCGGCTACGAAGACATGACCCTCGACCAGATCAAGCACTTCCGTCAGTTGGGCTCGAAGACCGCCGGCCATCCCGAATACGGCCATGCCGCTGGCATAGAGACGACGACGGGGCCGCTCGGCCAGGGTCTCGCCAATTCGGTCGGCTTCGCGCTCGGCGAGCGCATCATGAACGCAGCCTTCGGTAACGATCTCGTCGATCATTACACCTATGTCCTGGCCGGCGACGGCTGCCTGATGGAAGGTGTTTCCCAGGAAGCCATCGCGCTTGCCGGCCATCTCAAGCTCAACAAGCTGATCGTCTTCTGGGACAACAACGACATCTCGATCGACGGTCCGGTCTCGCTGTCCGACAACACCGATCAGGTGGCCCGCTTCCAGGCCTCCGGCTGGAATGCCAGCCACATCGACGGCACCGATCCGGAAGCCATCGCCTATGCCATCGAAGCCGCCCGCCATTCCGACAAGCCGACCATGATCGCCTGCAAGACGACCATCGGCTTCGGCGCGCCGACCAAGGCCGGCACCAACAAGGCGCACGGCTCCCCTCTGGGCGCCGACGAGATCGCCGGCGCGCGCAAGTTCTTCAATTGGGATTCGCCGCCCTTCGAGATTCCGGCCGACATCCTCGACGCCTGGCGCACCGCCGGCAAGGCCGGCGTCAAGGCGCGTACAGACTGGGAAGGCCGCCTGGCCAAGGCCGATGCCAAGCTGAAGGCTGAGTTCGAGCGCCGCATCAGCGGCAAGCTGCCGTCCAATTTCGACGCGGTCATTGCCGATTACAAGAAGAAGCTGTCGGCCGACAAGCCGAAGGTCGCCACCCGCAAATCGTCCGAGATGGCGCTGGAAGTCATCAACGGCGCCTTGCCCGAGACCATCGGCGGCTCCGCCGACCTGACCGGCTCCAACAACACCAAGACCAGCCAGACCAAGAACATCACCTCGGACGACTATGGCCAGCGCTATGTCCACTACGGCATCCGGGAGCACGGCATGGCGGCTGCGATCAACGGCCTGACGCTGCATGGCGGCCTCATCGCCTATGGCGGCACCTTCATGTGCTTTTCCGACTATGCCCGGCCGTCGATGCGGCTGGCATCGCTGATGGGCATCCGCTCGATCTTCGTCATGACCCATGATTCCATCGGTCTGGGCGAAGACGGCCCGACCCACCAGCCGGTCGAGCATCTGGCCGCATTGCGCGCCATTCCCAACCACAATGTCTTCCGCCCGGCCGACGCCGTCGAAACCGCCGAATGCTGGCAGATCGCCCTTGAGTCGGAAAAGACGCCGTCGACGTTGGCGCTGACACGCCAGAACCTGCCGACGGTACGCGACGAATTCGTTGCCAGGAACCTGAGCAGCCAGGGTGCCTATGAGCTG
>NZ_RZRK01000870.1:0-2508 GCF_003997835.1 Mesorhizobium sp. M7A.F.Ca.CA.004.12.1.1 | reverse complement strand
TGCAGGTGCTCGATGACGGCCGCCTGACCGATGGGCAGGGCCGCACGGTGGACTTCCGCAACACGCTGATCATCATGACGTCGAACCTGGGCGCCGAATATCTCGTCAATCTCACCGAGGATCAGGACGTCGATCTGGTTCGCGACGAGGTGATGGGTGTCGTCAGGGCGTCGTTCCGGCCGGAGTTCCTCAATCGCGTCGACGAGGTGATCCTGTTCCACCGGCTGCGCCGGCAGGATATGGGCCGCATCGTCGAGATCCAGCTCAAGCGGCTGGAGAGCCTGCTTGTCGACCGCAAGATCACGCTGTCGCTGGACCAGGAGGCGGTCGACTGGCTGGCGGCCAAGGGCTACGATCCGGCCTATGGCGCGCGGCCGCTGAAGCGGGTGATGCAGAAGGAATTGCAGGACCCGCTGGCGGAGAAGATCCTGCTCGGCGACATTCTCGACGGCTCGACCGTCAAGGTGACAGCCGGTTCCGACCGGCTGAACTTCCGCTCGAAGCCGGCGATCGTCGCGGCGGAAGTGGCAGCCTGATCCTACGCCGCGCGTCCTTCCCGGACGCGCGGCGTTTTAGGTCTTTGTCATATGCATGTCGTTTTCCCAAAACCGGGGCCACTTTTGGGCGACGTGCGCAAAAAAAGGGGGCGGGATGACGCTGGACGACTACAACGGCTTCTGCGCCTCGCTGCCCGCGACGAACCACGTTGTCCAATGGGGCGGCGCCCATGTCTGGAAGGTCGGAGACAAGGTCTTCGCGGTTGGCGGCTGGGATCAGGGCCAGCAGCTCTTCGTCACCTTCAAATGCTCCGATATCGCCTATGATGTGCTCAAGGAGCAGCCGGGCCTGCGGCCCGCGCCCTATCTTGCCTCGCGCGGCATGACATGGATCCAGCGTCGGACAAGCCAGAGCATGGATGATGCCGCGCTGAAGGACTATCTGCGCGAGAGCCATCGCCTTGTAGCCCTGAAACTGACCAGGCAGGCGCGCAAGGAATTGGGACTTGCCGCAAGCTAGTCTATATTCCTCGAGGCGCTGGAAAACCGCCATCTTCATGCCCGGTTCATGTTGGAACCATATGGTGGGTAACTGGTTTGCTGACGAGGGGCTTCGCCAGAGAACAATGCCGGGCGGCGGCAATTACGGACCGGAGAGTTTCGCCACTATGCTGCGTACGATCTTCACCCTTTCGGTACTTGCCGGCGGGCTTTTGTCTGCCAATGCAATCGCAGCCCCGACGCAGGACAGCGCACCACCGATTGTCCGTGCCGCCGATACCGGTGGCATCCTTGTCGCCCAGGACGGCAATCTCGACATCTACTACGACGCCAGGGGCAACCGCGTGATCGTCGATGCCGATACCGGCAAGGTCATCGCCATCCAGCCGCCGCAGACCCGGCTCGACCGCCGCGCCTTGCGCCGCGAGACACGACTGCGCGAACTGGGCCGCGCCCCCGACGGCGACGACCGCTACTATCTCGACGATCCGGAAGACATGGCGCGGTTCCGGCGCCAGCAGTTGGAAGAGGAAGGCCGCGTTATCCCGCCGCCGGCGGACGAGTACGATCCCTATGGGGACAATGCCGTCGAAGCCTATCCGCCGGCACCGCAGGACGATGGCAGCTACGATGACAATTATCCCGACGCGCCGCAGCCGGCAAAGCCGGGTACCATCAAGCGCCAGCCGCTGGACGAAGCCTCGATAGACCCTGCCCAGCCGGCGACGTCAGCCGATCAGGCAGCTCTGCCACCAGAGACTGGCGGCAAGACCACTGTTGCCCCGGCACTGTCGCTGGGAGCGCGCCAGGATGTCGCCGCCCTTCAGGTGCTGCTCGACCGGGGTGGCGCTTCGCCTGGCGTCATCGACGGGCGTTTCGGTTCGAACGTCGACAAAGCGCTCGCTGCCTACAACCAGATCACCGGCGCCAATCTGCGATCGACCGACGCGGTCGCCATCCAGGCGGCACTTGCGCAATCCGGCGGCGATGCCTTCGCCAACTACACGATCACAGCGGAGGATGCGGCCGGTCCCTATGTCGCGTCGATCCCGGAAGACTACAGCCAGAAGGCGCAACTCGATCGCATGGGCTATACGTCGGTGACCGAGGCGCTCGCAGAGCGCTTCCACATGGATGAGAATTATCTCAAAGCGCTCAACCCGGACCTCGATTTCAATCGTCCCGGCACGACCATCAAGGTCGCCAATTTCGGCAAACTGGTTTCGACGCCGGTGGCCCGCATCGTCGCCGACAAGGACAAGAAAGAGGTTTTCGCCTATGATGCCGGCGGCAGGCTGGTCGCGGCCTATCCCGCAACCATCGGCTCTTCGGACACGCCGTCACCGTCCGGCATTCACACGGTGTCGCGCGTCGCGCTCGATCCGAACTACACCTACAATCCCAGCATCAATTTCAAGCAGGGCCAGAACGACAAGGTCCTGACCATTCCGCCTGGGCCGAACGGTCCCGTCGGCTCGGTCTGGATCGCCCTGGACAAGCCGACCTATGG
>NZ_RZRK01000086.1:0-12064 GCF_003997835.1 Mesorhizobium sp. M7A.F.Ca.CA.004.12.1.1 | reverse complement strand
GTGCGGCACGTGCTGCCGCAGGTGCGGCGAGCAGCTGCTCGACGGCTTCGTCCTCGTCGTCCTCGCCATCGGCGAGCAGCGAGGAGTTGAGCGGCTGCGACAGCTTCGAGCCGTCGCGGTAGAGCGCGTTGGCCTTCAGCGCCAGCTTCCACGACAGCATGTAGGCGCCCTTGGCGTCTTCCACCGTCGCATCGTTGGGCATGTTGATGGTCTTGGAGATGGCGCCGGAAATGAAGGGCTGTGCAGCCGCCATCATCTGGATGTGGCTGTTGATGGACAGCGAGCGCTTGCCGATCTTGCCGCACGGGCTGGCGCAGTCGAAAACCGCCAGGTGTTCGGCCTTGAGGAACGGCGCGCCTTCCAGCGTCATCGCACCGCAGACGTGGATGTTGGCGGCCTCGATATCTTTCCGGGAGAAGCCGAGCGCCGGCAGGATCTCGAACGAGAAATCGTTGAGCTGCTCGTCGGTGAAGCCGAAATTCTCCTTCACCCAGTCGGCGCCGAGCGTCCACTGATTGAAGACGAACTTGATGTCGAAGGCCGACTTCAAGGCTGCGTTGAGCGCGGCGATCTTGTCGTCGGTGAAGCCCTTGGCCTTGAGCGCGCCGGGGTTGATGGCCGGCGCCTGGTTGAGGTTGCCGTGGCCGACCGCATAGGCCTCCATCTCGGCGATCTGGGCTTCGGAATAGCCGAGCGTGCGCAGCGCTTCCGGCACGGCGCGGTTGATGATCTTGAAATAGCCGCCGCCGGCCAGCTTCTTGAACTTCACCAGCGCGAAGTCGGGCTCGATGCCGGTGGTGTCGCAATCCATGACCAGGCCGATCGTGCCGGTCGGCGCGATGACGGTCGCCTGTGCATTGCGGTAGCCATGCTCCTCGCCGAGCTCGATGGCGCGGTCCCAGGCAGCCTTGGCGTGGGTCGCAAGGTCCTGCTGCTTCAGGTCGGAAGCGACCAGCGGCACGGGATTGACGGCAAGCTTCTCGTAGCCCTGCTTCTCGCCATAGGCGGCACGGCGATGGTTGCGCATGACCCGCAGCATGTTCTGCGCATTGCGGTCGTAGTCGGCGAAGGCGCCGAGTTCGCCGGCCATCTCGGCCGAGGTGGCATAGGCGACACCGGTCATGATTGCGGTGAGTGCGGCGCAGATGGCGCGGCCTTCATCGGAATCGTAGGGAATGCCCGACGTCATCAGCAGGCCGCCAATATTCGCATAGCCGAGGCCGAGCGTGCGGTATTCGTAGGACTGCTTGGCGATCTCCTTCGACGGGAACTGCGCCATCATGACCGAGATTTCGAGAACGATGGTCCACAGCCGCACGGTGTGCTCGTAGGCTGCGATGTCGATCGTGCCGTCGGCGTTGCGGTAGGGCAGCAGATTGATCGAGGCGAGATTGCAGGCCGTGTCGTCGAGGAACATGTATTCGGAGCACGGGTTGGACGCCCGGATCGCACCGGCCGATGCGCAGGTGTGCCAGTCGTTCATCGTCGTGTTGAAATGCAGGCCGGGATCCGCGGACGCCCAGGCGGCATAGCCGATCTTTTCCCAGAGGTCGCGAGCCTTCAGCGTCTTCAGCACCTTGCCGTCCTTGCGGGCGGTCAGGTGCCAGTCGGCATCGTCCTCGACGGCGCGCAGGAAATTGTCCTTCAGCGACACCGAATTGTTGGAGTTCTGGCCCGAAACCGTGAGGTAGGCATCCGAATCCCAGTCTGTGTCGTAGGTCTTGAACGACATCGAGCTATAGCCCTGCTTGGCGAACTGGATGACGCGGTAGATGTAGTTCTCCGGCACGGCGGATTTCTTGGCCGCCTTGATCTCGCGCTTCAGGGCGGAGTTGATCGACGGATCGAAGCAGTCGTCGCCATTGCCTTCGCAGTTGACGCAGGCCTTCATGATCGCTTCGAGATGCTTCTTGACGATCTTCGAGCCAGTCACCAGCGAGGCGACCTTCTGCTCTTCATTGACCTTCCAGTCGATGAATTCCTCGATATCGGGGTGGTCGGCGTCGACGATGACCATTTTGGCGGCGCGGCGCGTGGTGCCGCCCGACTTGATGGCGCCCGCCGCACGGTCGCCGATCTTGAGGAAGCTCATCAGGCCCGACGAGCGGCCGCCGCCCGACAGCTTTTCGCCTTCGCCGCGCAGCAGCGAGAAGTTGGAGCCGGTGCCGGAGCCGTATTTGAACAGGCGCGCTTCACGCACCCACAGGTCCATGATGCCGCCCTCGTTGACGAGATCGTCCTGCACGCCCTGGATGAAGCAGGCATGCGGCTGCGGATGCTCGTAGGAGGATTTCGACTTGGTCAGCTTGCCGGTGAACGGGTCGACATAGAAGTGGCCCTGGCTCGGGCCGTCGATGCCATAGGCCCAGTGCAGGCCGGTGTTGAACCATTGCGGCGAGTTCGGCGCGACGCGCTGGGTGGCCAGCATATAGGCAAGCTCGTCGCGGAAGGCGCGCGCGTCTTCCTCCGACCCCTTGAAGTAGCCGCCCTTCCAGCCCCAGTAAGTCCAGGTGCCGGCAAGCCGGTCGAAGACCTGACGTGCGTCGATCTCGGAACCGTAGCGCTCGGCTTCCGGCAGCTTCGCCAGTTCCGCCTCATCGGCGACGGAGCGCCACAGGAAGGAGGGGACGTCGTTCTCTTCGATCTTCTTCAGGCGCGCCGGCACACCGGCCTTGCGGAAATATTTCTGCGCCAGGATATCGGCTGCGACCTGGGAGAACTGCGCCGGCACGTCGATATTGTCCAAGCGGAACACCACCGAACCATCCGGATTCTTAATCTCCGAAAGCGCCTTGCGGAATTCGATCTCCGCATAGGCAGATTGTCCTGGCTTGGTGAAACGACGCTCGATGCGCATTGGTCCGGTCCCTTTTGTCTATATATAGCGCTTTCCTCCAGGGATTTCTGCCCCCGATGCGAAACGCGCATGTCCGCCGTCTGCCGGGCGTTCGAAAACGGCCGGCTCTCCATTTTCGCGGTCTCCGCCGGCCCTGCTGGTCAAACTCCTTGCGAAGCGCCTGCCCAACGCGCCGACGAACCCGCGGGTCCCTCAAAACTGATTTTTTCCGATTCCCTCGGTCGAGGGAAATTCACACTATCTAGCGTCGAACCTACCTGCAAACACTAAATATAGTATTAACAGACAATTTATTCAAGCCCGACAATTGTCCCTATCGTCCCCAACCGCCCCACAATCCCAACGCTTCCGCCGGCCTCGTAAACAGGCGGAAATGCGAGCAAAAACGCACATAATCCGGGAAAAAAGACCGGGCTCAGAACTTTCCGGTCGCACTCTCAACAGGAGCACATGGCCTATAAAAGGCGACTCGTTTTGCGCCGTCAAGGATTCGTTTGCGTAGCTTTTGTGACCCCAACATCTTGTGTGTCACATATGTGGATAACGGGGATAGAATGCAGGCGCGGATCACGATTTTCCGCGCGCAAGCTTGCCCGGGCGTCAGCCGTAATGCAGCCGGGGCTTTGGCTCGGTGCCGGTGAACTGCACCCCGATACGGTCGTTGCGACGCCAGCGGACCTCGCACCGATAGGCAATGCCGTCGAGCGGCACATAGAGAAGGAACCGATCTGGGACCCGGGCTTCGAGCGGTATCTTCAGTTCGGCGCCGCCTTCGTGCTGGTTGCGCAGCGTGCAACCGACTTCCGAATTCGAAATTCCGGTGATGATCGACCCACCCTTGAGCACGCGCGGACGATGCTCGCGCTGGGGGTCGTCGGACTCGTTTGGAATTGGATTTGCGGGATTCGCCATCGATCAAAAATACCAGAGCTGCCGAATCCTACCCTTGATTCCTTAGCAAAGCATTCATGTCGAAGCGCGGCAACGCGTGTCTAAAGCGTGTCGCGCTTGAACGGATTCAAGCGACCCGCTTTAGGTCCTTGCTTTTATGCATGTCGTTCTCCCAAAACCGAGGTCACTTTTGGGCGACATGCATTAGCCTTTGCAAGCCAGTCCCGTTTTGCAAAGAGAGCGGTGTGGCCGCCCGTCAGGAGAAGCTGTGCGGGTCGGCGCAGAAATAGGCGATGATCTGGCAAAGGTCGGGTTCGTTGACCATGCGCACCGCTTCGCTCGCACGGACCCATTTGCGGGTGCGTGAGTGTTTTTCCTTCCAGCGGTCCGCGACTTTGTCGACATGCAGTGGAAACACCAGGACCTCGCACGGCACTTCTTCGCCGGAAGCCAGGACCTTGGCGTAGAAGTAACGGCCGGCTTCAAGATGAGAGACACGGCCGCGCAGCCCGGCCTCCTCGCCGGCTTCGCGCGCCGCGGCCTCGCAGAGCGGCTCCCTGGCCTCTGGCCAGCCCTTGGGCAAAACCCAGCGGCCAGTATCGCGGCTGGTGATCAGCATGATTTCGACGCCGTCTCCCGCGTCGCGCCAGGGCAGGGCGGCAACCTGCAGGCGGCACGGCGCCGTGCCGAAGAGCCGTCGGACCCTTTCGGCCAGATGATTGTGTGTCGTTGGCCTCGTCAACATCGAAGAAGCTAGCCCCAGCCTCCGGAATCGTTTGCCGTCTCACGAATCTTACGGCTAATTGTCGGCAATAAAAGTAAAAAATTTCATTCGCCTGGCCGATTTCCGCCAATAGACGTCGATTTCGCTAAATATCCGGCCCTGCCGGACCTGTTTGCGAAAGCAATCATGCCCGGGTGCAAGCTGCTGGTCTGTAACAGGCAGGTAGTTGCGAATCAGCCGGCGTGGTCGTCGGCGATCGGCTTCTGGTAGGTGAAGCCCATGTCCCACGGGAAATAGATCCAGGTGTCCTGGCTGACTTCGGTGACGAAAGTATCGACCAGCGGCCGGCCTTTCGGCTTGGCATAGACGGTGGCGAAATGCGCCTTGGGCATCATCGCGCGCACGATGCCGGCCGTCTTGCCGGTGTCGGTCAGGTCGTCGATGATCAGCACGCCGGCGCCGTCGTCGGCGAGCAGGGCAGGGGTGATCTCCTTGAGGACCTGCAACTGCCCCTGGCTGGTATAGTCGTGATAGGAGGCGACGCAGACCGTCTCGATGACGCGGATGCCGAGTTCACGCGAGATGATCGCCGCGGGGACCAGCCCGCCTCGCGTAATGCAGACGATCGCTTTCCATTGTCCCTTGTTGGCGCCGGCAAGCCGCCAGGCGAGCGCCCGGGCGTCGCGATGGAATTGGTCCCAGGAGACCGGAAAGGCTTTTTCGGGAAGGGACATGTCGCGCACTCCACAGCACGCGGGGATCGCGCGCAGGAAAACAGGGGAATGCGCGCGGAATTAGCTGGAAAGCCCCCATCTTGGCAAGAGCAAGGGCCTTGGCAAAGGCAAGGGCCAGCGATCGCTGTGGACCTACCGCGACAGGAAGGCTGCCACCGGCGCAGTGCGCAGCACGCTGCGCGTCACGCCGCCGAACAGAAGCTGACGCAGCCATGAATGGCTGTAGGCGCCGAGCACCAGCAGATCGGCGCCGGTTTCCGCGATTCTGGTCTGGATGATGTCATCGACCGAATTGCCGCCCGACTGCTGCACCGAGACGCTGACGGTGGCGCCGTGGCGCGACAGCGCCGACGCGATTTCGGCGCCGGCGGCCTCCGGGCTGTCGTCGAGCGTTTCAGGAGGGTCGATAACCAATATGTCAGTCTTCTCGGCTTCGATGATGAAGGGCAGCGCGTCGAAGGCGGCCCGCGCCGCTTCCTTGCTGCCGTTCCAGGCGAGCAAGACGCGTTTGAAGGTGGTGATCAGCGGACCCTCGTGCGGCACCACCAGCACCGGCCGGCCGGCATCGTAGACCAGCGTGTCCACGTCCGCGCTGGAATCGCCGCCCGTTTCGCGCTGCGCCGCTATGATCAGGTCGGCGGCCCGCACGCTCGAAATCCCGGTCAGCGCGCTGTCACCCGAAAAGCTCTCAAGGCTTCGCCACTCGAAGGAAAGACCGGAATCCTCGATATGTCTGAGAAACAGCGCCTTTAATTTCTCGGCCCGTTCCCGGTTCATATCTGCCGAAACCTGCAGGAATTCGGTGTCCGGAAAGCCTGTGGCCGAGGTGTACGGCACGGGAAGTGTTTCGGCATGGATGCCGACCAGATGGCTCTGGAACCGGGTGGCGAGCGGAATGGCGCAGTCGAGCACGCGCTCGGCGTCCTGCTCGTTCTGCAGAATGGCGACGATGGTTTTGAATCGCATGACAATCCCTCGATTTACGAGCTGGCGAACTCGTGCCGGGGAAACGTTGCAGCGTCGTGCTTTGTTCCGGTCTGGACCAGATCAGCCGGGATTGCTGGCGAAGCCGGCGACCATCGCCTCGACGTCGGCGCGGGCGGCGTCCAGCGCCTCCTGGCTGCGGGCACGCACGACCAGCTCGGTCCAGAACTTGCCGTCGCCATATTTCGGGTAGGAGCCGATGATCGTATCGGGATGCGCTTTCTGGATATCACCCAACGGCCCGCCGATGAGGCCTTCGCCGAACGGGCAGGGCACGGTCGCCGAAAGCATCTTCGTGCCGGCCTTCAGCGTCGGCACGACATTGTCGAGCATGGCCTGGAAAATCGATGGCACGCCGGCCATGACGTGGACGTTGCCGATGCGGAAGCCAGGTGCGACCGACACCGGATTGTCGATGAGATCGGCGCCGCGCGGCATCCGCGCCATGCGCTTGCGGGCCTGCGTATATTCGATGCCACGCGCGGCATAGCTTGCTTCCAGCATCGCATAGGCCCGGGCATCGTATTCGCAAGGCACGCCAAAAGCCTTGGATATGGAATCGGCCGTGATGTCGTCATGCGTCGGACCGATGCCGCCGGTGGTGAACACATAGGTGTAACGGCTGCGCACGGCATTCACCGCGGCGATGATCTCGTCTTCCTCGTCAGGGACGACACGCACTTCCTTCAGGTCGATGCCGATCGCCGTCATGATGTCGGCGAGATGGCCGATGTTCTTGTCCTTGGTTCGGCCGGACAGAATCTCATCGCCAATGACGAGCATGGCGGCGGTCACGATTTCAGGCATGGAAGGCTCCGGCAAGGCGTGTGGCCTGGGAAGGCGAGTGATCTGAGATAGCGCGGCGCGACGGTAGCCGCAATGTCATCTTCGCGCCGCCAAGGCGAGCCGATGACGTCAAGGATCTAGGTTCGAACCGTTCGAGGGAATAGGGCACATGCAGCAATTCGTCGTCCCGGAGCGAACCGCCGCGTTCATCGAGCGCATCGCCGGCCGGGCTTTGCTGGTCAGGGGCCTCACCTGAGCCTCACGACAATTTCAAGGAACCATTCGGCTGACTACCGGGTTTTATGAGTGTCGCACCAAGGCGGCTAAGATACGGAGTGATTCAATGGTTACAAAAATTCTCGCAGCATCTGTTCTGACGATCGGTCTCGCAACATCGGCGATGGCGCAGTCACTGGACGACAGGTATTCCAACAATCGCGACTGGTGGCTATTCGGCAACAACGATCAGACAACTGTCGATCCCTATACCACGGGAAGCATCAGTGACGGCTCCGGGTTGAACACCCAAGGCAATACCGGCGCGATAGGCCCATGTGCCCACAACACGCCAGGCCCGGACGCTAACGCTGGGCAAAACGTCAACGATCAGTATTGCGGCAAATAGCCAGAACGCGATTTCCGAAAAGCGGATACCGATTTTCTGGAAAGCCATGTTCAAGGGCTAGTCCGCAAGGCCAATCGCTGGCCGCTGGCGCGTCCTCTCTCGGACGGCGCTGCGGTCGGCGCCTGCCGGACCGCTCAACATCAACGGCGAAAGCGAATTAATCTGACACTTCTGTCTGCGGCCGGTCGCGGCCGTCGGCCAGTTCTTCGTGCCATTTGCCTTCGGCGTCCTCATACTGGATGCCGTCGGTCGCTCCGGCGACCTGCTGCTCGGCCGAGGCGATTTCGGCCGCACGCAATGCGTCCTGATGCGTGGGGAACGTCTCGGAAAAGGTCGCTCCGACCTTGTAGGCCCAGCCGCCGTCATGTTCGACGATCTTGTAAGTCAGCTTCGCCATGGAAAACCTCCGGTTGAAAGGTCCGTCTGCTCAATGCAGCCGGTCGTCGGGCAGTCTGTCGTCGGGCACCAGCACCTCCGATTCCTTGGCGGCTTCAATCAGCGCCCGGCGCGCATCCGCTGTCGAACGATAACCTTCCAGCACTTTGAGGCAAGTGTCGAGGGCATCACGATGGCGCGGGCCGCGATTGAGCGGCCACACCGTCATCAGGCATTCCGCGGCCTCCTGGGCGCTGCGGATGTGGCGATATTTGCCGACGTGGCCAAGTTCGACGACGACCGGCACTTCAAAAGGTTTGTTGTCCATCATGGCCGCAACGCAAAGCAGCCAATTTGGTTGCAACCATGGCCGTCAGCCTGCGCCCAAACGTCTCAGAGGCTGTTTGAAGGCTCTACACCTGCGGTCTGCGCCGCAACCGGCAAGAATGCCCCTGAACAGGTTTCCTCCCAAGCCCAGCCACGCCCACTCCACGCCAACAGCTTGCGGACGGAATAGCAGCGGAGCACCGTCAGGCCGTCTGGAGGCAGGAGGGCGCGCGTGTCGGGAGCGCGGACCGTTCAGCCCGTCGCCTTCATCCAATGCTGCATCGTGGTCACCGAACGGGCAAGCTGCGGCGCCGGGTGGATCGTTTCGCTGAATGTGGCCGCCGCACGCCATCCCCAGCGCGGATCAGCCAGGAAGGCCCGCGCCAGCGCCACCATGTCGGCGCGGCCCTCGGTGAGGATCGCTTCGGCCTGCTTGGGGTCGTCGATCAGGCCGACGGCACGGGTCGGAATATCAGCACCCTTGCGCACCGCTTCCGCCAGATGCACCTGATAGCCGGGGCCGGTGGGCAATTTCTGCAACGGCGAATTGCCGCCGCTCGAGCAGCAGAGATAGGCAACGCCCTCGTCCTTGAGCGCTTTGGCCACTTCGATCGCGTCCGCCACGTCGAAGCCGCCATCGACCCAATCCATCACCGACAGCCGCGCGCCGAGCATCAGCTTTGGCGTAGCCTTGCGCACCGCCTTGGCGATCTCGACGACAAGACGCATGCGGTTTTCCAGCGAGCCGCCCCAGCGGTCCGTGCGCTGGTTGGACAAGGGCGACAGGAACTGGAAGATCAGATAGCCATGCGCGGCATGCAGTTCGATGAAATCGAAGCCGGCGCGTTCGGCCCGCCTTGCGGCTTCGGCGAAGCGCTCGATCAGTTGCAGGATCTCCTCGTCCTCCAGCGCGTGCGGCACGTTCCAACCGGTGTCGTAGGGGATGACCGAGGCGGAGACGGTCTGCCAGGGATCCTCATTTGGCTGCAGTGGCCCGCCGCCTTCCCACGGCTTGCGGTTCGAAGCCTTGCGGCCGGCATGGGCGAGTTGGGAGCCGAATTTCGTGCCGGGTGCGGCGACGCGTCGTGCGGCGTCCAGTGCGCGGCGGGCGGCGGCCTCATTGTCTTCGGAATAAAGGCCGAGGCAGCCATGGGTGATACGCCCGCGCCGCTCGACATCGGTCATCTCGACCGTGACCATGCCGGCGCCGGACATTGCGAGGTTCATCCAGTGATGGAGATGCCAGTCACTGGCCGAACCGTCGTCGGCGGAATACTGGCACATCGGCGCGACGGCGATGCGGTTGGGGAAGGTGAGGCCGTCGAGGGTGATCGACTGGAAAAGCGACGCTGTCATGAGAAACTCCGGGAGGGTTCGCAGCTATTTAGGCGACCGATGGCGCCTGCGCCAGACACGAGGCGGTGAAAGGGGTTCTGGACCAATCACTGACGGGATTGCCGAAATGCCGGTTCGCGGATACGCCTCGGCAATGCATGGCGCCCAAAAGTGGCCCGGTTTGGGAGAGCGACATGCATAAAACAGGAGCATAAAGCGCGACGCGCTTTTGCATGGAGACCACGATGGAAGATCGTATTCGCGTCCGTTCGGAGGAAATCCTCTCCGACGACTGGGCCGTCCTGAAGAAGACCGTCCTCGACTACCGCCGGCGCGACGGGCAGTGGGAGACGCAAATTCGCCAGACCTATGATCGCGGTGACGGCGCGGTGATCCTGCCTTACGATCCCTCGCGCTCGACCGTGCTTCTGGTGCGCCAGTTCCGCTATCCCGCCTACGTCACCGGCCACCGCGAGCCGCTGATCGAGGCCTGTGCCGGCCTGTTGGACGAAAACGATCCCGAAACCTGCATCCGCAAGGAGGCGGAGGAAGAACTCGGCTACCGGCTGCAGAACGTCGAGCGGCTGTTTTCGCCCTATATGAGCCCTGGCAGCGTCACCGAACGTCTCTGGTTCTTCATCGCCCGCTATTCACCCGCCGACCGCATCTCGGCCGGCGGCGGCGCGCAAGAAGAGGGCGAGGACATCGAGGTTCTGGAAATGCCGCTCGACGAGGCGCTGGCCGGCATCGCCGATGGCCGGATCATCGACGCCAAGACCATTATCCTGATCCAGCATCTGAAGCTCAACCCGATCGCCGCCTGAACGGCGCCGGTCCTCCTTAGCCAAGGCTTCGGGAGGACACTCCTTCATCTATTCGGGTGGCCCGCCACCGAAGCTCGAAGAGCGAAGGGTGGTGCGGATGAAGGGACTCGAACCCCCACGCCTTTCGGCACTGGAACCTAAATCCAGGGCGTCTACCAGTTCCGCCACATCCGCATGAACCGGCAATCCCATGTGGCCATCATTCTGTCAATGTCGGAGACAAGATGTAGAGGTCAGGGACAAGATGTGGTCAGGTCCAAATGCTGGTTATTCGCCGGGATGCGAAGACTGTTGAAAATTGGCCTCGCCTGTGACAAAAGGCGTGTCAAATGTGACGGGACGCGACGATCCGCTTCTGCAGAATGTGATAAGAAGTAGGAAAAACAAGAACTTATTCACATTTTGGAACGCAGTTTGGGAGAGTTTGAGCCGGGTTTTCGGTCAAATCGCCAGGTTCCGTACCAAAAGCCATTCCCGGCAAGAATATACCGGCAGGCTGTGAACGGCAGAGGCCGTGGCAGTCTCATTGGTGAAAACAAAGGTTTTACGATGCAGGTCACCGAAACGCTCAACTCCGGTCTCAAGCGAGAGATCAAGATCACCGTGCCGGCCGGTGACATGGAAGCCAAGCTGATGGCGCGGCTTTCGGATGCCCGCAACAAGGTCCGCATCAACGGCTTCCGTCCAGGCAAGGTGCCGGTACAGCACCTGCGCAAGGTCTACGGCAAGTCGTTCATGGCCGAAGTGGTCAACGAAATCCTCAACGATTCGACCCGTTCGATCATTACCGGGCGTGGTGAAAAGGCTGCCATGCAGCCCGAAGTCATCATGACCGAGGACGAGAAGGAAGCCGAGAAGATCCTGGCCGGCGGCGCCGACTTCGAATTCCGCCTCAACTACGAGATCATCCCGGCGATCGAGATCAAGGACTTTTCCGACATCAAGGTGACACGCCAGGTGTTCGACGTGCCTGATGCCGAGATCGACGAGCAGGTCCAGCGTGTTGCCGAATCGGCGCGCAGCTACGAGCCGAAGACCGGCAAGGCCGCCAATGGCGACCGCGTCACCATCGACTATGTCGGCAAGATCGACGGCGAAGCCTTCAATGGCGGCGCGGGCACCGATCAGCCGCTGGTGCTGGGCTCAAAAGAGTTCATCCCCGGCTTCGAGGATCAGCTGGTCGGCGCCAAGGCCGGTGACGAAAAGCAGGTCACCGTGACTTTCCCGGAGAACTACCAGGCCGCGCATCTTGCCGGCAAGGAAGCGACCTTCGACGTCACCGTCAAGGAAGTGTCCCAGCCCGGCGCGCTGGAAATCAACGACGAGACCGCCAAGAACCTCGGCCTGGAGTCGCTGGAGCGCCTGCGCGACGTCGTACGCGGCCAGATCGAGAACCAGTTCGGCGCCATGACACGCCAGAAGGTGAAGCGCCAGCTGCTCGACCAGCTCGATGCGGCTTATTCGTTCGAGGCGCCGTCGAAGCTCGTCGACGCCGAGTTCAACAACATCTGGGCGCAGGTCAATCGTGACCTGGAAGCAGCCGGACGCACCTTCGCCGACGAAGAGACGACGGAAGAAGAGGCGCGTGCCGAGTATCTGCGG
>NZ_RZRK01000869.1:0-2509 GCF_003997835.1 Mesorhizobium sp. M7A.F.Ca.CA.004.12.1.1 | reverse complement strand
GCACCGGCATGGCGCGCTCGGTCTTCGGCATAGCCCGGCCCAGCGTCGGCCTGCTCAATGTCGGCGTCGAGGAGATCAAGGGCCAGGAAGAGGTCAAGGAGGCCGGGCGCATGCTGCGCGAAGCCAACATGGCCTCGATGAACTATCACGGTTTCGTCGAGGGTGACGATATCGGCAAGGGCGTGGTCGACGTCGTCGTCACCGAAGGCTTTGCCGGCAACATCGCGCTGAAGACGGCGGAAGGCACGGTGCGCCAGATCGGTGGCTATCTGCGCGCGGCGATGAGCCGGACTCTGATGGCCAGGATCGGCTACATCTTCGCCAAGGGCGCCTTCGATCGCCTGCGCGAAAAGATGGATGTCGGCCGGTCCAACGGTGGCGTTTTCCTGGGGTTGAGCGGCATCGTCGTCAAAAGCCATGGCGGTGCTGATTCTGATGGGTTCGCCGCCGCGATCGAACTCGGCTATGACATGGTCCGCAACAACCTCCTCGACCGCATCGAGGCCGATCTGGACCTGTTTCATGCGCGCAACCCGCGTGCCCTGTCATCTAGGAAATCCGACGTCGTCACCGACGCAAAGGAATAGGAAAGAACTTTGATCAGATCAGTCGTGCGCGGCACGGGCGCCGCGCTGCCCCGCCGAATCATGAAGAATGCCGATTTCGAAGGCATGGTCGAGACCTCCGATGAGTGGATCGCCCAGCGTACCGGTATTCGCCAGCGCCATATCGCTGGTGACGACGAGACCACGGCTTCGCTGGGGGAAGCAGCGGCACGTGCCGCACTTGCCAATGCCGGCCTCACGCCAGTCGACATCGATCTGATCGTGCTGGCGACCTCGACGCCCAACAACACATTCCCGGCCACTGCCGTCGAGATCCAAAACCGGCTCGGCATGCATCACGGCTTTGCCTTCGACCTGCAGGCGGTCTGTTCGGGCTTCGTCTATGCCGTGACCACCGCCGATCTCTACATCCGCGGCGGCCTGGCCAAGCGTGTCCTGGTGATCGGTTCGGAAACATTCTCGCGCATCCTCGATTGGAGCGACCGCTCGACCTGTGTGCTGTTCGGCGACGGCGCCGGTGCCATGATCCTGGAAGCAGGCGAGGGGACGGGCGCGATCGCCGACCATGGCGTTCTGGCGGCCAGCCTGCGCTCCGACGGCACGCACAAGGACAAGCTTTTCGTCGACGGCGGGCCGTCGACCACGGGTACGGTCGGCCACCTCCGGATGGAGGGCCGCGAAGTCTTCAAGCATGCGGTCGGCATGATCACCGACGTGATCGAGGCGACGTTCGCGCAAGCGGGTATCTCAGCCGATGATCTCGACTGGTTCGTGCCCCACCAGGCCAATAAACGAATTATTGACGCTTCCGCCAAGAAGCTCGGGATAGCTGAGCAAAAGGTGGTGGTTACGGTCGATTTGCACGGTAACACCTCGGCTGCTTCCGTGCCGTTGGCGCTGTCGGTGGCCGTCGCCGACGGCCGCATCAAGAAGGGCGATCTCGTCCTCCTGGAAGCGATGGGCGGTGGCTTCACCTGGGGCGCTGTCCTGGTTCGCTGGTAAGTGCCGAACGGTCCAGTTTCGGTCCTTGACCTTGACGGATCAATTACTTAGGCTCTGCCGTTGTTGTGCCGAATTTTATGTTTTGAGCTGATGGGACGGTCGCATGGGGGGAAAGACACTTACGCGCGCCGACCTTGCCGAGGCAGTTTACCGGAAGGTCGGCCTGTCGCGCACTGAATCGGCCGAACTCGTCGAAGCGGTGCTGGATGAAATCTGCGAAGCCATCGTGCGCGGCGAAACGGTGAAGCTGTCGTCCTTCGCGACATTCCACGTCCGCTCCAAGAACGAACGCATCGGCCGCAATCCCAAGACCGGCGAGGAAGTGCCGATCCTGCCGCGTCGGGTGATGACCTTCAAGTCGTCGAATGTGCTGAAGAGCCGTATCTTGCGCTCCCATCAGAGCGGCAAGGCCAAAAGCGGCAAGTAGTCCTACTGCGCGGTTGAAAACCGTCGCCGCCATGACGCCGGGCTTGAATATTGCTTCATAAACCGCTGAAATAAGCCCCGATTCGGCAGGTAGGCCGGATCATCGTCCAGCGTGAGGATTCGCCCATGGACAAGAGCCCCGACGCCTTTCGTACCATCAGCGAGGTCGCCGAAGATCTCGATCTGCCGCAGCATGTGCTGCGCTTCTGGGAAACGCGTTTCAACCAGATCAAGCCGATGAAGCGCGGCGGCGGCCGTCGTTACTACCGGCCGCAGGATGTCGAGCTGATCAAGGGCATCCGCCACATGCTCTACGACCAGGGCTACACCATCAAGGGCGTGCAGAAGCTGTTGCGCGAGAACGGCAACCATTTCCTGGTTGCCATCGGCAATGGCGACATGGCCGCCGTAGAGGCGATCTCGCAGCGAAAGCAGGCCGATCAGGTGCCGCTGACGCCTGCGGCCCAGCCGCGCGGCATGGACGACGAACTGGTTGGCCAGCCCCGCGTCAAACC
>NZ_RZRK01000868.1:0-2510 GCF_003997835.1 Mesorhizobium sp. M7A.F.Ca.CA.004.12.1.1 | reverse complement strand
GTGTTGTCCTGCTATCTCGTCCTGAAGGGCTGGTCGCTGATGGGCGACGCCGTTTCGCATGCCGTGCTTCCGGGTATTGTGCTCGCCTATATCGCCGGGATCCCGCTTGCCTTCGGCGCATTCGTGGCAGGGCTTGGCTGCGCTTTGGCGACGGGCTACCTCAAGCAGCACAGCCGGATCAAGGAGGACGCAGTCATGGGCATCGTCTTCTCAGGCATGTTCGCGTTTGGCCTGGTTCTGTTCGTCAAGGTCGAGACCGACCAGCATCTCAATCATATCCTGTTCGGCAACATGCTCGGCGTCCAGTGGCGCGACGTGATCGAGGCGGCGATCATCGTCGTGCCGGCGATCCTCATCGTTCTGGCAAAACGCAAGGATCTGCTGCTCTATTGTTTCGATCCGGCCCATGCGCGCGCGATCGGCCTGCCCGTCAATCTGCTGCATTTCGGGCTCTTGACGCTGCTCGCGTTGACCATCGTGGCCTCGCTGAAGGCTGTCGGGATCATCCTTGTCATCGCCATGCTGATCGCGCCGGGAGCGATCGGTTTTCTTTTGACGAAGAGCTTTGAGCGGATGCTCGCCATTGCTGCCGCGGCCGCCATCGGGTCGAGCGTCGTGGGAACGATCCTCAGCTATCACATCGACGCAGCCACGGGTCCGACCATCGTCGTGGTTCAGGCCGGCGTTTTTTTGCTTGCCCTGTTCCAGTCGAAGCGCCCAAAGCAACAGGTGCAACTGGGCATTTCGGGAGAGTAATCGCGACCCTGACCGAGGCCACGCTTAAAGCCGGTTGCGGATCAGCATGGTGACGACGAAGAACGCGCCGACCGAGCTGGTGATGATGCCGATCGGCAGTTCCTGCGGCGGCAGCAGCGTTCGGGCCAGAAGGTCGCTGGCCAGCAACAGCACCGCGCCGAACACGGCGCAGCTGGCAACCAGGCGCAGGTGCAAGGGGCCCGCCAGCGGCCGCGACAGATGCGGGATCATCAGCCCGACGAAGCCGATGACGCCGGCGACCGAGACCAGGATCGCCGTCGAGAAGGCGGCGACGAGAAAGGTCATCCTTCGCATCCGCGCCACCGGCACGCCCAGGCTTTCGGCGGCGTTTTCGCCGGCCAGGAAAGCATCGAGCCGGCGGTGGTTCCACAGCGCGTAAGCCAGGATAGTGCCCGCACCCAAGGCGCCGAGCCAGATATTGTCCCAGCGCGCCAGGCCGAGCCCACCCATGGTCCAGAACAGCACGGAGTGCGCGGCGCGCTGGTCGCCGGCAAAGACAAGATAATTGGTCAAGGCGGTGAACATGAAGGACACGGCAAGGCCGGCAAGGATCAGCCGCTCCGGGCCTTGCCCCCTCACCCGCGCAACCAGCAGCAGGACGACACCGGCAGCCAATATGCCGCCGGTGAAGGCCGCGACCGGCAATGTCCAGATGCCGAAACTGTCTCCGAAGACGGTGATGACGGAAACCGCACCCGCGGCGGCGCCCGACGACAGGCCGAACAGGAACGGGTCGGCAAGGTCGTTGCGGGTCACCGTCTGCAGCAGCGCACCGACGACGCCGAGACCGGCCCCGACGCAGATGGCCAGGATCGTGCGCGGCAGCCGCAGGTCGACGACGATCTTGCCTACCGGCCCGGACACGTCGTGCCCGCTGAAGCCAATCGCACGGCCAAGCGAGGCAACGACGTCGGCCAACGGAATCAACGTCGAGCCATAGGCGATCGACAGCAGAGCGAGAGCGGCGATCGCCGCCGCTCCCACCAGCATGGCCAGTGCGAATGCCGGATGGCGCAAACCTGGAAATGCGTCGTGTCTGTCAGGACGCGTGCGACGCACTTCCAGGATCTTTTGCTCATGCATGTCGTTGCCCCAAAACCGCTGCGCACTTTTGGGCGACAGGCATCAAAACGCTTCCGGATGCATGGCCTTGGCGATTTTGTCGATCGCTTCGATATTGGCGGGTCCGGGTGTCAGTTCGGCATAGCGCAGGGCGACGAAGCGCTCGTTCTTGACCGCGTCCGTTTCTTTCATCGCCGGGTGGGACTTCAGGAAATCAAGCAGTTTCCTGTAGCCGCCGCCGTCCTGGTAATCGAGCAGGATGAGGAATTGCGGATTGCGCGACGCCACCGTTTCCCAGTCCGTGTTGCCCCAGCTGGTCTCCATGTCGCCCATGATGTTGTCGCCGCCGGCGGCTGATATCATGGCGCTGGGGATGGCGAACTTGCCTGCTGTGAACGGTTTGTCCTCGCCGGAATCATAGAGAAACACTCGCGTACCCTTGCCGTTGCCGACCTTGGCGGTGATGTCGGCGAGCTGCTTCTTCCAGCCGGAGACAAGCTTCTCCGCCTCGGCCTCCTTGCCGAAAATCTTGCCCAGCTTTTCGACGTCGCCATAGAGCATGTCCATCGAGGCGGCTGGGCGGCTCTTGTCGAGATGGACGCAGCTTTCCGTCAGCACCAGCGTCTTGATGCCGTGCGGAGCAAGCGTATCGGGTGTCACCTCGCCGCCCG
>NZ_RZRK01000867.1:0-2511 GCF_003997835.1 Mesorhizobium sp. M7A.F.Ca.CA.004.12.1.1 | reverse complement strand
GCTAGGCGCCGGTTTCTTCATCTATGGGCCGCAGCTGGCACTCGTCCTGTCGCTCGGCAGCGGCACCCATGTCTTCGTCTTCTCGACAAGGCTCGGCACCTTCGTCCAGGCCTATGAAAGCCGGATCATTCCGCAACGCACTCAGGAATTCGCCATCAACGCCGCCAACTACCGGCACTGGGACGAGGCCGTGCGGCTCTATGTCGACGACTGCCTGGAGGGCACCGAAGGACCGCGCGAGAAGGATTTCAACATGCGCTGGATCGCCTCTCTGGTTGCCGACTGTTACCGCATATTGATGCGCGGCGGCGTTTTTCTCTACCCCGGCGATCGACGCAAGGGCTATGGTCAGGGACGGCTGCGCCTCGTCTACGAGGCCAACCCGATCGCCTATCTCATAGAACAGGCTGGTGGTGCCGCCACCGATGCAATCAACCGAATCCTGGAAATCGAACCCGAGAGCCTGCATCAGCGCGTGCCGATGATCTTCGGGTCGGCGCGGGAAGTCGCGCGCATCACCCGCTACCACACAGAGCCGAGCAACATCGGTGAGCGTGCGCCGCTGTTCAGCCGCCGCGGCCTGTTCAGAGCCTGAGCAGCACCATGTCAGCCAAGCACCCCATCATCACCATCACCGGGTCGTCGGGCGCCGGCACGACCTCGGTCAAGCGCATCTTCGATCTGATTTTCCGGCGCGAGAACATCGAGGCCGCTTTCATCGAAGGCGACGCCTTCCACCGCTACGATCGCGCGGCGATGAAGGCAAAGGTGGCCGAGGAGGAAAAGGCCGGCAACCCGAACTTCACCCATTTCAATGCCGCGGCCAACGAACTCGGAATTCTCGAAGAGGTGTTCGCGGAATATGGCCGCCGCGGAACCGGCAAGACCCGCACCTACATTCACGATGAGGAAGAGGAAAAGCAGCACGGCACGCCACCGGGAACCTTTACCGAATGGCGCGAATTCGCTCCCAGCGACCTGCTCTTCTACGAGGGGCTGCACGGCTGTGTCGTCACCGACACGATCAATTTGGCCAAGCATGCGGATCTCAAGATAGGGGTCGTGCCGGTCATCAATCTCGAATGGATCCAGAAGATCCATCGCGACCGTTCGACACGCGGCTATTCCACCGAGGCGGTGATGGACGTGATCCTGCGCCGGATGCCCGACTATGTCCGCTACATCGTCCCGCAATTCTCGCAGACCGCCATCAACTTCCAGCGCGTGCCGATCGTCGACACGTCCAACCCGTTCATCGCGCGCTGGATCCCGACGCCCGACGAATCGATGCTGGTTATCCGCTTCGCCAATCCGCGCGGCATCGATTTTCCGTATCTGCTGTCGATGATCCACGACTCGTTCATGTCGCGGCCAAATTCCATAGTGGTGCCAGGCAACAAGCTCGATCTTGCCATGCAACTGATCCTGACGCCGCTCATCCTGCAATTGATTGAACGCAAGAGCCGTGTGTCGTGAGGAGGATGCAATGACCAGCCAAACAGCACTGAAGCCCGTCACCACAACCGCTCCCGTCTCGGAGCGCGACATGGCGAACGCCATTCGCGCGCTGGCGATGGACAGCGTCCAAAAGGCGAATTCGGGTCACCCTGGCATGCCGATGGGCATGGCCGACGTCGCAACGGTGCTGTTCAACCGCTTCATCAATATCGATCCGTCGAGGCCGGACTGGCCCGACCGTGACCGTTTCGTGCTTTCAGCCGGCCACGGCTCGATGCTGCAATACGCGCTGCATCATCTGCTCGGCTATGAAGACATGCAGATCGAGGAATTGCAGCGATTTCGGCAGTTGGGCAGCCGCACCGCCGGACATCCGGAATATGGCCATGCGCTTGGCGTGGAGACCACCACCGGACCGCTGGGACAGGGCATTTCCACGGCGGTCGGCATGGCGCTGGCGGAACGCATGCTTGCCGCCCGCCACGGTGCCGATCTGGTCGATCATCATACCTATGTCATTGCGGGCGACGGCTGCCTTCAGGAGGGAATCAGTCACGAGGCAATAGACCTCGCTGGTCACCTGAAGCTTTCCCGCCTGATCGTCTTCTGGGACGACAATGCGATTTCCATTGACGGGCCGACCTCCCTCTCCACGTCGATGGACCAGCCGGCGCGCTTCAAGGCCGCCGGCTGGGATGTCCAAAGTGTCGCCGGCCACGACATGGAGGCAGTCGCCGCGGCAATCGAGGCGGCGCGGCGGTCGGATCGGCCATCGCTGATTGCCTGCCGCACAGTGATCGGCATGGGTGCCCCCAATCTCGGCGGTTCGGAGAAGACGCACGGCGCACCGCTGGGTGAAGCAGAGATCGCCGCGACACGCGAAAACATCGGCTGGGCGCACGCACCGTTCGATGTGCCGGATGATATCCTTTTCGCCTGGCGCGAGATTGCCGGTCGCGGCGAAGCGATGCGGCGCGCCTGGGAGCAGCGGCTTGCCGCCTCGCCGCGGCGCGAGGCTTTTGAAAACGCTGTCGCCGCCGAACTGCCTGATAC
>NZ_RZRK01000866.1:0-2512 GCF_003997835.1 Mesorhizobium sp. M7A.F.Ca.CA.004.12.1.1 | reverse complement strand
CTGCAGACATTGCTGGACGCCCTGCCGGCCGAGCGGCGCAGCGCGTAACCCTCCACTTCGTCATCCCAGGGCGGAGCAGCCGCGAAGCGGCGTCGAGGAGACCCTGGGATCCATTCCGTGACATTGGTCGAAGGGTACAGCGGAGCAGAATTTGTACCGTTGCGGCGCGTTGAAGTCGCGGCATGGATTCTAGGGTCTGCGCCGCGTCGCTTCGCTCCTTGCTTCGCCCTAGAATGACGAAATCAATGTGCGCTTCGGCCAATCCCCACCGTCTGGGATAGCCCGACGACTGCCAAGTTGACCCAAGACGTGATCTCGCTGCTACCCCTTCGGCTTGAGGCCATCGAGGAACAATTGTTCGAGAAACCTTGCCGCATCCTCGAAGCGGCCGTCGCCGCCGCGGTTCGGCCCGAGGACGGCGCGGACTTGGACGTCGAAATCGGCATAATGCTGCGTCGTCGCCCAGATCGAGAAGATCAGGTGCCACGGATCGGTCTTGGCGATCTTGCCGGCGCGCATCCAGCCCTTGATGACGGTCGCCTTCTCGTCGACCAGCGTCTTCAACTCTCCGGCCAGCAGCGGCATGATGCGCGGCGCGCCTTGCAGGATCTCGTTGGCGAATAGCCGGCTCTCGCGCGGAAAGTCGCGTGCCATTTCCAGCTTGCGTCTGATGTAGCTGCGCAATTCGGTCAAGGGGTCGCCGATGTCATCGAGTTCACGCAGCGGCGCCAGCCAGGTGTCGAGCAGGCGCTGCATCAGCGTCTCGTGGATGTCTTCCTTGCGGCGGAAATAATAGAGCAGGTTCGGCTTCGACATGCCGGCGGCTTCGGCGATCTGGTCAATGGTCGAGCCACGAAAACCGTTGGTCGAGAAAACCTCGAGCGCCGCCTCCAGGATGAGTTCGCGCTTTTCCTGCTGGATGCGGGTGCGACGAGGAGCGTCCGTGGTCACCGTTGCCAGCCCTCGCGTTGAGGGTCATCTGGACCAATTCTCTGGACCAGTTTTTCCCTAGCCTGTGGAACGCACTTCAGGTGCCGCATTTCCGCTAGTAATCCCTTGACCGCCGACAGGGCGGTGCTAACGTTTGTCCAATCGGTCAAAAATTTGCGTAGCATGAAAACGCGGCAAAGACCAAGCGTTGGGCGCACCGAAACAGATTACAAGGGGAAGTCCTGGTCATGTCCAACCGGCTGAAAGTCACGCCGAACGATCTCAGCGCATTCTGGATGCCGTTCACGGCAAACCGGCAGTTCAAGCAGGCGCCGCGCATGATGGTGTCCGCCAAGGACATGCATTACACGACCAGCGACGGCCGCAAGGTTCTCGACGGCACCGCCGGCCTGTGGTGCGTCAATGCCGGCCACTGCCGTCCCAAGATCACCGAGGCGATCCAGCAGCAGGCCGCCGAGCTCGACTATGCGCCCGCCTTCCAGATGGGCCACCCGATCGTGTTCGAACTGGCCAACCGCCTGGTCGACCTCGCGCCCAAGGGCATGGACCATGTCTTCTTCACCAATTCCGGCTCGGAATCGGTCGAGACCGCGCTCAAGATGGCCATCGCCTATCATCGTGTGAAGGGCGAGGGCTCGCGCACCCGGCTGATCGGTCGCGAGCGCGGCTATCACGGCGTCAATTTCGGCGGCATCTCGGTCGGCGGCATCGTCACCAACCGCAAGATGTTCGGCACGCTGCTCGGCGGCGTCGACCATATGCCGCACACGCATCTGCCCGAGAAGAACGCCTTCACCAAGGGCGTGCCGGAGTATGGCGCGGAACTCGCCAACGAACTGGAGCGCATCGTCGCTCTGCACGACGCTTCCACCATCGCCGCCGTCATCGTCGAGCCGGTCGCCGGCTCCACCGGCGTCATCCTGCCGCCGAAGGGTTATCTCGAGAGGCTGCGCGAAATCTGCACCAAGCATGGCATCCTGTTGATCTTCGACGAGGTCATCACCGGTTTCGGCCGTCTCGGCACGCCGTTCGCCGCCGACTATTTCGGTGTCACGCCAGACATCATGACCACCGCCAAGGGCGTTTCCAACGGCGTCATCCCGATGGGCGCGGTGTTCGTGAAGAAGGAGATCCACGACGCCTTCATGACCGGCCCTGAGCACATGATCGAGTTCTTCCACGGCTACACCTATTCGGGCAACCCGATCGCCTGCGCGGCCGCACTCGGCACGCTCGACACCTACAAGGAAGAGGGCCTGCTGACCCGCGGCGAGGAGCTGGCGCCGTACTGGGAAGACGCGCTGCATTCGCTGAAAGGCGAGCCGAACGTCATCGATATCAGGAACATCGGCCTGATCGGCGCGATCGAGCTGGCGCCGATCGCCGGCCAGCCGACCAAGCGGGCCTTCTCGGCCTTCGTCAAGGCGTTCGAGCGCGGCGCGCTGATCCGCACCACCGGCGACATCATCGCGCTGTCGCCGCCGCTGATCATCACCAAGGGCCAGATCAACGAATTGATCGACCATGTCAGAGAAGTCTTGCGAGCCATAGATTGACGAAC
>NZ_RZRK01000865.1:0-2518 GCF_003997835.1 Mesorhizobium sp. M7A.F.Ca.CA.004.12.1.1 | reverse complement strand
GTGCATTTGCGTCCGGCCTCCAGCCTCTATGCCTATCAGAAGCTGGTTGCCGCGCTCGAATCGTCCAATCAGGAGCCGACCGTCGACATTTCGGGACCACTCCCCGATGACGAGAGCCATGGCGACGAAGCGGCCGCCAATCTCGACGATCTGCGCGACCGCTGGAGCCGGCTGACCGATGTGCACCAGTTCTTCGGCATGCTGAAGACGCTGAAGCTCAGCCGCCGGCAGGCGGTGCGCCTGGTCGGGCAAGACTATGCCTGGCAGCTCGACAATGATGCCGTCCGTGCCATGTTTCATCACGCTGCGGAGGGCGAGATGCCGATCATGTGCTTTGTGGGAAACCGCGGCTGCATCCAGATCCATTCCGGTCCGATCAAGTCGATCAAGCCGATGGGGCCATGGATCAACGTGCTGGACGAAACCTTCCACCTGCATTTGCGCACCGACCACATCCAGGAGGTCTGGGCGGTGCGCAAGCCGACCAAGGACGGTCATGTCACCTCGCTTGAGGTCTATGATTCCGACGGCAAGATGTTCATCCAGTTCTTCGGCAAGCGTCATGAAGGCGAAAGCGAGCGGGATGACTGGCGCTTCCTGGCGGAAAACCTGCCGCGCATCCCAAGCCCGACCGCAGCCTGAGGAAAATGCGATGCGTTTTTTCCCAAGATTGTCGACCGTGCGCGGATCTATTTTCCGGCCGGTGATCGGTCTCTCCATGGCTGTTATCGCACTGCAATCCGCCAGCGCCATGGAAGGCACGGCCGTGTTTGCCGATCCTTCGAAAATCGTGGCCGTTGGCGGCTCGATCACCGAGATCGTCTATGCGCTCGGCGAGGAAAAGCATCTGGTGGCTCGCGATTCCACCAGCCGGTACCCAAAGGCGGCGCTTGAGCTGCCCGATGTCGGCTATATGCGTGCGCTGTCACCGGAAGGCGTGCTCTCGGTCAACCCGACCGGCATCCTGGCGTTGCATGGCAGCGGTCCCAAGGAAGCCGTCGACGTCTTGAAGAAGACGAGCGTCCCGTTCATCGAAGTGCCCGAGCACTATAGCCACGAAGGCATCCTCGAAAAGGTCCGTATCGTCGGCAAGGCGCTCGGCGTCGACGCCAAGGCAGAGGTGCTCGCCGGGGAGCTCGATGCCAAGCTCACGGCCGCCGAAGGGCAAACGACGTCGATCAAGGAACGCAAGCGCATCCTGTTCGTGCTGTCGATACAGGGCGGCAAGATCCTGGCGGCCGGCAGCGAGACCGCGGCGGACGGTATGGTCAAGCTGGCTGGCGGCGTCAACGCGGTCGAGGGCTTCTCCGGCTACAAGCAAATGTCCGACGAGGCGATCATAACCGCCAGACCGGACGTGATCCTGATGATGAGCAATGCCGGGCCTCCGGTCTCGGATGACGAACTGTTCGGCAATCCGTCGATCGCCTCGACGCCGGCCGGAAAGGCGCGCAAGCTGATCCGCATCGACGGTGCCTATCTGCTCGGCTTCGGGCCACGCACGGCCGATGCCATCCACGACCTCGCTGTCTCGCTTTATGGCGGGCAGGTCACGGACTGAACGGGCGGATCATGGTCGATCAATCGATCGCCGGCCCGGTGATGGCAAGCGTATCCGAAGGCGACAGGTCGGGCCGCGCCCGCATCGTCATTCTGCTGCTGTGCCTGGGGCTCGCGGCTGCCGTTTTTCTGTCGCTGACATCGGGGGCTTCGGACGCTTCGGCCGTCAACGTCATCGGGGGCTGGCTGTTCGGCACAGTGCCTGATGACGCCGCAGTGAGCGCCCGCGACAGCCTGATCGTCTATGACATCCGCCTGCCGCGCATCATCCTCGGCATGCTGGTCGGCGCGGCGCTCGCGGTCTCCGGCGCGGTCATGCAGGGACTGTTCCGCAATCCGCTGGCCGACCCCGGCCTGATCGGCGTCTCGGCCGGCTCCAGCCTCGGCGCGGTTGCCGTCATCGTGCTCGGCGCCACGATATTGGCTCCGGTGACCGCCTTGCTCGGCACGCTTGCACTGCCGCTGGCGGCCTTCTGTGGCGGGCTCGCCACCACGCTGGTGCTTTACCAGGTCGCGACGCGGCGGGGGCAAACCTCGGTTGCCACAATGCTGCTTGCCGGCATCGCGCTGGCGGCGCTCGCCATGGCGCTGACCGGCATTCTTATCTTCATGGCCGACGATCGCCAGTTGCGCGACCTGACCTTCTGGCAACTCGGATCGCTCGGCGGCGCAACCTGGGCGAAGATCGCGTCGGTAGGGCCGATCATCGTGCTGGCGCTGGCGGCGATGCCGTTCCTGGCACGCGGCCTCAACGCGCTGGCGCTTGGCGAGGCGACCGCCGGTCATCTCGGCATTCCGGTGCAGCGGCTGAAATACACGGCCATCGTCGGCGTCTCTGCCGCGGTCGGCGCATCCGTCGCCGTCAGCGGCGGCATCGGCTTCGTCGGCATCGTGGTACCGCATCTGCTGCGCCTGCTGATTGGTCCGGACAATCGCTATCTGCTGCCGGCGTCGGCGC
>NZ_RZRK01000864.1:0-2521 GCF_003997835.1 Mesorhizobium sp. M7A.F.Ca.CA.004.12.1.1 | reverse complement strand
ATGGCTGATACCGAGAACCGGAGCGGAGCGTACTTTTCGTACGCAAGCACCGGAAGCGCAGGAAGCCACCATTTGCAGGCCGGTCTCACCTGGATATCGACACTCTTACTGCAAACTCGAGCCAAAATCCTCATTCTCGCGCGCCAGTGCCATTTCGGTGATGGCGATCAGCGTCTCCGCCCGGGTCTTCAGGTCGGCTGCTTCGAGCAGCGCCTGTTTCTCGGCCGGCCCGTAGGGCGCCATCATCGACAGCGCATTGACCAGCATGGCATTTCGGCGCGGCTGACGCTTTCCCAGTCGGCCTCCAGATCGTTGGCCTGCAGATAGGCGCGAAACGCCTTGAGCAGCGATGGCCGGTCGATCTCGTTGTCCGCCTGATCCTCGTCGAGATCGGCAAGGAAAGGCGCGGGCTTGCACTGGCGAAACGGCGTCTTGACCGTCAATTCGTGGGCGATGCGGAACCGGCACACGCCCTGCAGCGAAATCAGGTAGCGGCCGTCGCCGCTTTCGGAGAAGGCGATGATGCGGCCGGCGCAACCGACATTGCAGAGCTCCGGCTCGCCATCGCCGCGCAAGGCGCCGTCGAGACTGGGCTGGATGACGCCGATGAGCCGCGGGCCGGCGATCGCCTCGTCCACCATCTGCAGATAGCGCGGCTCGAAGATGTTGAGCGGCATGCGACCTCCCGGCAGCAAAAGCGCACCCTCGAGCGGAAAGATCGGGATCGTCGACGGCAAATCCTTGGCGAGCCGGTAATGCGCGTTTCCCGCTTGCACCATATTCCTCCGATCGCTTCACCAGAAGCGCGTCATACCAGCTAATCTGGCGCAGTCGTCGCCGACGCCAAGCCCGTGCGGCAAAACAACCGGCAGCCGGCTCAGGAGAACAGCAGCGCCGACAATTTGCGGCGCGCCGCCAGCGTCGCCTCGTCGGTCATGCCCCAGGCCTCGAACAGCTGCAGCAATTGCGTCCTCGCGCCATCCTCGTTCCAGGCCCGGTCGGCCTTGATGATGGCCAGCAGATTGTCGGCCGCGGCCGTACGGTCGCCGTTGGCGTTTTGGATCATGGCCAGATCGAAGCGCGCCTGGTGATCTCCGGGATTTTCCGCCAGCCGGCGCTCGAACTCGGCTGGATTGCCGAGAGCCGCCGCCTGCGCCGCAACCGCCATCCTGGCGCGCAGGGCTGCCAGCGGCGGCGCATCCTTCTTGGCCTCCGGGGCTGTTGCCAAAAGCGCCTCGGCGCCTTCCGTGTCGCCGGCGTCGAACAACAGTTCGCCCAGTCCGGCGATCGCCTCGATCGTCTCCGGCGCCTGCGCCAGGATGGCGTCATAAATGTCGGCCGCGGTCTGCATGTCGCCGGCGGCGCGCGCCTCAACGGCTGCGGCCAGGGCTTCAGCCACTGGCGGCGCGCCATTGTCCTTGCCGCCGACCTTGGTGATGAATTCGTTGCTCTGGCTCTCCGGGATGGCGCCCATGAAGCCATCGCCCGGCTGGCCGTCCTTGAAGGCGATGACCGCCGGGATAGACTGGATGCCGAGCTGGCCGGCGATCGAGGGATGGTCGTCGATGTTCATCTTCACCAGCTTGACCCTGCCGCCGGCGGCCTTGACCGCCTTCTCCAACTGCGGCGTCAACTGCTTGCAAGGCCCGCACCAGGGCGCCCAGAAATCGACCAGCACCGGCTGCCGGCGCGATTCCTTGATGACATCGGCGGCAAAGGCAGCCGTCGTCGTGTCCTTGATCACGTCGGCGGGAGCGGCGGGCGCATCGCCAAGCGCGACTTTCGCCGGCGCCGGCGCGGCTCCACCATACTGCACCGAGGTGGTGTACTGGCCGCCATTGCCGCCAAAGGAGCCGCCGAACGGATTGTTGTCGCTCATCTCTCTACCCTTCCGTGGCGCCGCCGGCCGGCGGCCAGGCGCCCTATGCTTCAGACCATCTGACTCAAGCCATCCATGTGGCGATCACACGGAGACTTTCAAGATAGCAGCATCGTGCCCGGTTGCCTCGACGAATCTGATCAGGTCGCGCGCCGCGATCGATGTCGTCGCCTCATTGGTCAGCGGATGCCCATTGATGACCGCATGCTCCATCAAATCCTTGTCGAGCACGAGCTTGACCCTGTTTGCCGTGTCGTTGATGACGCCAAAGACCGTGACGGCGCCCGGTGTGACGCCGAGCAGCTCCATCAGCATCTCCGGCTTGCCGAAGGAAACCCGGCTGGCGGCGCCGATCACCTGGTGGATCTGCTTCAGGTCGACGACCGCGTCCTCGCCGACGGTGACCAGGAAGAAATTGTCCTTCTTGTCCTTCAGGAACAGGTTTTTCGTGTGCCCGCCGGCGATTTCGCCGCGCAGCGCCTGCGAATCGGCGACGGTATAGAGCGGCGGGTGGCGCTTCGTCGACGTGGCAATGCCGAGTTCGGCAAGAAAGGCCATCAAATCGGCTTCGGTCTTCGGCATCGGTTTCGTCCCGTTTCTCAAGCCAGCCGTTTACGGCCAATGGGGCAGCCGACACAAGAC
>NZ_RZRK01000863.1:0-2522 GCF_003997835.1 Mesorhizobium sp. M7A.F.Ca.CA.004.12.1.1 | reverse complement strand
ACGTTGAAAATCGGCGAAATCGTCGACGGGAGCATCTTTCTCCCCGTCACTATACGGGGAGAAATGCCCGGCAGGGCGATGAGGGGCGACGCAAACCTCAGCTTAAAAATCGCAGCCGCGCCCCCCTCAAATCCCCTAGATGAACTGCACCTGGACGATCTCATATCCCCTGGCACCGCCAGGCGCATTGACTTCGATGGCGTCGCCGACTTCCTTGCCGATGAGCGCACGCGCGATCGGCGAGGAGATCGAGATGCGGCCGGACTTCACGTCCGCCTCCTGGTCGCCGACGATCCGGTAAGTCTTCTTTTCCTCGGTGTCCTCGTCGACCAGCACCACGGTGGCGCCGAACTTGATCTTGTCGCCGCTGAGCTTGCTGACGTCGATCACTTCGGCCCGCGCGATATAATCTTCAAGCTCGTTGACGCGGCCCTCGTTGAGGCTCTGCGCCTCTTTGGCGGCATGATATTCGGCATTTTCGGACAGGTCGCCATGCGAGCGCGCTTCGGAGATCGCCTCGATGATGCGCGGCCGCTCTTCCTGCTGGCGCCAGCGCAGTTCTTCCTTCAATGACGCGAACCCCTCGCCTGTCATCGGGACCTTGTTCATGATGCCTGACCTTTCCTGCTGCCACCCCCGCGTTTCGGGGAAAGCCTTGTCGATGGGTACAAAAAGAAAACGGGTCCGGCAGCCTCGGGCTAACGGAACCGTTTCACCGCAATTTCCCTGAATATAGCAATGTCAGCGGGTTTTTCACGCCCAAAAATCGGTTTTGCTAAAATCATCCCCGTTTTCATCAGCCAGGGCGGTGAATGAGGCTGGGGGCAGCAAAAAGCGGCCGCGATCGCTCGCGGCCGCTTGGAAGAGCCCTGGGATCTTTTCAGCTTCTCATGAAATGGTCGATCTGCTCGGCCAGCATGCCATATTCGCGCGAACCCTTGCCGGTCCGCTTCTCGATTTCCATCAGCTGTTGCCGGGCGCCGGCCAGATCGCCGATCTGCAGATGCGCTTCGCCGAGATATTCGCGCACCAGCGTGTAGTTCGGATCGATGCGCAGCGCTTCCTCGTAATAGCCGAGGCCGACGGTGACGCGGCCGGAATGGCGGTGCGAATAGCCGAGATAGTTGAGGATGCGCGGATCCTGCTTGTTGGCGGCAAGGCTGAGCACGGCGATCGCCTCGTCATAGCGCCCGGCCATCGCCAACGCGTGGCCAGCATCATAGATGCTGTCGTCGTCGAGCATGCCCTCCTGGGGTGCGACGCACTTTTTCTTCTTCTTGTCCCAGACTTCGCCCTTCTTGCATTGGGTGACCGTCTGATCGCTGCCGCCACTGTCACCGCCGGCGGCGAACACTGGAACGGCAAGGAACTGCAGCGCGACAAGGGCAGTCGCCACCTGGATCAGCACTCTTTTATGCATCGAAGCCTCCTGGAGGGTGAGAATGCAACACTAACGCCGGTCGGCTTGCGTTTCATCCCGGAAAATTGCGTGCGGAGAACATCAGGTGACGGATGCCGCAAATCCGCTATCATCCGGCAAACGACCTGAGGGAGACGGCCCTTGCAGCGGCGGCTTGAAAAGGACTGGGAGCTTTCGATCGGCCCCGACACTGTGCGCCTGTTCATCCTCAAGGCCAAGGCGCTGAGTGCGGCCGTCAATGAAGACTATGCCGATGGCGCCGAGCACGAGGTCGAACTCGATGGCGAGTCCCACGTCAACCATCACCATGACGGCCTTGCCGAGGAAAGCTCCGAGAATCTGACCGAGGAAGAGCTGCGTGAGCTGATCAACGACCTCAATGTCGATGAAGCAGCCGAACTGATCGCGCTGGCCTGGGTCGGTCGCGGCGACTACGACGCCACCGAATGGGCGGACGCGCTGGCGGCCGCGCGCGAACGCGCCAACAAGCGCACCGCGAAATACCTGCTTGGCATGCCGCTGCTCGCCGACTGGCTGGAGGAAGGGCTGGAAGCGATCGGTGCGTAACGGAGCGGTTACCGTTCGTGATGCGGCCGAGGCAACCACCTTGCGTCGGCGCCGTTGACGGCGATGGGGTCGATTGTCTTTTCCCGAACGTTCAGGATCTTGTTCGTCATGGCCGTCACGGCCTTACTGGTGATGCCGGCCGAGGCGAGACTTCGCCATCGGCATCACCAGCCGTTGACGCCGAGGATAGAGCAGCCGTTGACACCAAGAGCCGAACAGCCTCTTAAACCGCGAGGCGGAAAGCGCCTGAAACCACGAAGACATCGGTCGGTTACGCCGAAGCAGACACAGCAGAAAACGCAGTCTCCGCTGCCCTTGCCTGCCGATGCTCCGGTGCCTGGACCATCTGTTCCGGCACCAGCGCCCGGCATTCCGGTGCCGGAACCGCGCCCGGCGGACGCTCGGAAGGCTGACACTGCAAAGCCGCAGGAGCAGAAGACGGAAGCTCCGAAGACCACCGGCGCGCCCGAAGGTTCCAACGAAGAAAAATCCCGCCAGGAAAAGCAGGCACTCCCCGAGTCGTCAGTTCCCGAAC
>NZ_RZRK01000862.1:0-2531 GCF_003997835.1 Mesorhizobium sp. M7A.F.Ca.CA.004.12.1.1 | reverse complement strand
GTATCGGCATCCGGCTGCCGACGATCTGCGTGCGGCCGGGCAAGCCGAACAAGGCGGCGTCCGGCTTCTTCTCCGACATCATCCGCGAGCCGTTGAGCGGCCACGAAGCGATCCTGCCGGTGCCGCGCTCGGTCGTGCACACGCATGCCAGCCCGCGCTCGGCGGTGAACTTCCTGATCCATGCGGCAGGGATCGACGGCAGCGCAGTCGGGCCGCGCCGCAACCTGACGATGCCCGGCGTTGCCGTCACCGTCGGCGAGCAGATCGAGGCGCTGGAACGCATCGCCGGGCCGAAGGCGGTAAGCCTGATCCGCGAGGGTCCGGATGAGACGATCTGGGCGATCGTCAAGGGCTGGCCGACGCGCTTCGAGGCAAAGCGGTCACGGGAGCTCGGCTTCAGCGCCGAAAAGAGTTTTGACGAGATCATCCGCGCTCACATCGAGGATGAGCTCGGCGGCAAGATCGCGGGTTAAACTCCGAACCTCGTGGCGCCGGCCTATCCGCCGCTCGCCAAACTCGCCGACAGCAGCAGCAGTCCGAACAGGAACACAAACGCCGCGCCGCCGATCTCGACGATCGAGTGGATGCGGTTGCCCATGCGGCCGTCGCCGGCGAAATACACCGCCCAGTTCTTGGCGGTCACCGCCAGTGTCGCCAGTGCCGATACGGTGATGGCGGTGCCCAGCGACATCGCCAGCACCGACAGCAAACCGCCGAGCCAGAGGCCGTTGAGCAAGGCGAAGCTCAGCACGATCAGGGCGCCGGAGCAGGGGCGGATGCCGACCGCCGCCACCGCCGTCCACGCCGTGCGCCAGTCGAAGCGGTCGCCCGACAGCAGCGCCGGATCGGGTGCGTGCGAATGGCCGCAGGTATCGCAGACTTCGCCGGCCGCGTGATCGTGATGAGCGTGATCGTGTTCGGCATGATCGTGATGATCGTGCGAAGGGCCGTGCACATGGTCATGCGCGTGTGGCGCGTGCGAATGAGCATGCGCCGAATGGCTGGGAGCTGCATGGGAGTGACCGGCATGCGAATGCGCGCCGTGCGAATGGCCCCCATGAGAATGACCCCCATGAGAATGACCGGCGTGAGAATGGCCGGCATGAGCCGCCGACAGGCTGTAGGCCGGGCCCTTGCCGAACAGACGCAGGACGGCGGGGCCGAGTTTGCGCCACAGCAGCCAGGCGCCGAACAGGGTGACGAAGACAAAGCTCATGATCTCCATGAACCAGGCCGCGTCCGTCATCGAGACGGAGGTGCCGCGCAGGACGAAATAGGCGACCCCCATCACCGCGATCGCGGTCAGGCCCTGCAGCAGCGCCGAGACGAAGGACAAGAGGATGCCGCGCCGCAACGCCACTTCATTGGCCACCATGTAGGACGAGATCACGGCCTTGCCGTGGCCGGGGCCGGCGGCATGGAAAATACCGTAGGCGAAGGACAGGCCGACGAGTATCCAGATCTTGCTGCCGTCCTGGCGCATCGCCTTCATCGCCGTTGCCAGCGCGCGGTAGAATTCCTGCTGCCTGAGATTGATCCACATCAGGATATGGGCGAACGGGCCGGTGGTCGGCGCCATGCCGTCATTGACGCCGATGCCGAGCGAACTCTGGGCATGAGCGGCGTCGGCGAAATGCATCATGGCGACAGTGAGGGCCAACAGGCCGAATGCCAAACGCAGGGACGGTTTCGTCACCGGCTTCATCCTTCTGGCTGACAGGTCAGTTCGAGCTTGGTGGCGAAGATCTTGCTCATATCGGTGCCGGTCGGATCGTTGAAAAAGGCATCGGTGAGGGTCTTCTGGTTTTCCTTGATGGCCTCGTCCGGGTCCGGACGGACCACCTTGCTGGTGCAGTTCGAGGGCAGGCCTTCAACCGTGATGTTGGAGTCCTCGGTGAAGTCGATCGCCGTGTAGAATGTCGGATCGTAGACGCCGATATCGATCTTGCCGTGGAGCTTGATCGGCACCTTCGGTTCGGACTCGAACAGGATGATCAGCTGATCGTTGTCGAAATTGGCCATCAGATGCGGCGGCGGCGTCATCGCCACGTCCTTGCCGTCAACGGTGACGAGCTGGAAGTAATTGAACTCGGCCAGCGAGGCATGAACGGTGTCGGCGACTTCCTTCAGCTCCTTGTCATCGAGCTTCAGGTCGGAGTTCTTGTCGAACTCCATCATCACGGTCGAGGAAAACAGATCGTCGAAGCGCCAGAGATGACGGAGAGCCTTCACGCTTTGGTGATCCGGGGAGAGAATCACATCGAGGCGGGCCTCGGCGAAGACATGCGGATGCACGTAAGCCGGTCCAGTGGCGGCAAAAGTAGCCGCCAAGGCCGAAGCCAGCATGATTGCGTGCCGTTTCAGATTCATTCTCGGTCCATAGGCCTCGGAAGAGTTGCCGAGAGTTACCAGAAAGGGGGCGAAATTGGGACCATGAGACTATCGATGCCGGTCAGCCAGCCTCGCGCGTCCTGAACCACTGCACCAGGAAGTCGACGAAGACGCGGACTTTCGCCGGCAGATAGCGGCGG
>NZ_RZRK01000861.1:0-2534 GCF_003997835.1 Mesorhizobium sp. M7A.F.Ca.CA.004.12.1.1 | reverse complement strand
AGTGATTGCCGATGGCCTCAACGGCCGCACCACGGCCTTCGACGACCATCTGGCCGGCGCGGATCGCAACGGCGCCAGGCTGCTGCCAACGGTGCTGACGACCCATGCGCCGATCGACCTGATTGTCATCATGCTCGGCGCCAACGACATGAAGCCATGGATCCACGGGAATCCCGTCGCGGCCAAGCAGGGCATCCAGCGGCTGATCGATATCGTGCGCGGTCACGACTATCCCTTCGACTGGCCCGCGCCGCAGATCCTGATCGTTTCGCCGCCTGTCGTCAGCCGTACTGAAAATGCCGACTTCAAGGAAATGTTCGCCGGTGGCGATGACGCCTCGAAGTTTTTGGCACCGCAATATGCAGCGCTCGCCGACGAGGCCGGCTGCGGCTTCTTCGACGCCGGCAGCGTGGCGCAAACCACACCGCTTGATGGCGTCCACCTCGACGCCGAAAACACGCGAAACATCGGCAAGGCGCTGGCACCCGTCGTGCGCGTCATGCTGGAATTGTGAAGGAGAAAACCCGTGGCTGAGAACTACGACGTCATCATCATCGGCTCCGGCCCTGGCGGCTATGTCACCGCGGTGCGTTCCGCGCAACTCGGCTTCAAGACGGCGATCGTCGAGCGCGAGCATCTCGGCGGCATTTGCCTCAACTGGGGCTGCATCCCGACCAAGGCGCTGCTGCGCTCGGCCGAGATCATGCACTATTCGGATCACCTGAAGGATTACGGGCTGAAGCTCGACGGCAAAGTCAGCGCCGACACAGCGGCCGTGGTCGACCGCTCGCGAAAGGTCTCGCTGCGGCTCAATGGCGGCGTTGCCTTCCTGATGAAGAAGAACAAGGTCGATGTCATCTGGGGCGAGGCCAAGCTTTCGAAGCCGGGTGAGATCGCCGTGTCCAATACGGCCAAGAAGCCGATGGAGCCGCAGCCGCCGGTGCCGAAAGGCGTCAAGGGCGAGGGCACCTACACCGCCAAGCACATCATCCTGGCGACCGGCGCGCGGCCACGCGCGCTGCCCGGCATCGAGCCTGACGGCAGACTGATCTGGACCTATTTCGAGGCCATGGTGCCGAAGGAGATGCCGAAGTCGCTGCTGGTCATGGGATCGGGCGCCATCGGCATCGAATTCGCCTCCTTCTACCGCACCATGGGCGCCGAAGTAACGGTGGTCGAACTGCTGCCGGCAGTGATGCCCGTCGAGGATGCCGAAGTCTCGAAATTCGCGCAAAAGCAGTTCGAGAAGCAAGGCATGAAGATCATCCTCGAAGCCAAGGTGACCAAGGTCGAGAAGGGTGCGAACTCGGTCACCGCGCATGTCGAGATGAAGGACGGCAAGGTCGAGAAGATCACCGCCGATCGCATGATCTCGGCCGTCGGCGTCCAGGGCAACATCGAGGGCCTCGGGCTTGAGGCGCTAGGCGTGAAGACCGAGCGCGGCTGCATCGTCATCGACGGCTACGGCAAGACCAATGTGCCGGGCATCTACGCCATCGGCGATGTCGCCGGCCCGCCGATGCTCGCCCACAAGGCAGAACATGAGGGGGTCGTGTGCATCGAGAAGATCGCTGATTTTCCTGGCGTGCATGCCACCGACAAGCTGAAGATTCCGGGCTGCACCTACTGCAATCCGCAGGTCGCCTCGGTTGGCCTGACGGAAGCCAAGGCCAAGGCCGAGGGCAAGGACATCCGGGTCGGGCGCTTCCAGTTCGCCGCCAATGGCAAGGCCATTGCGCTCGGCGAGGATCAGGGTTTCATCAAGACCATCTTCGACAAGAAGACCGGTCAATTGCTCGGCGCCCACATGGTGGGTGCCGAAGTGACCGAACTGATCCAGGGCTTTGTCGTGGCAATGAACCTGGAGACGACCGAGGAAGAGCTGATGCACACCATCTTCCCGCACCCGACGCTGTCGGAGATGATGAAGGAAAGCGTGCTCGACGCCTATGGCCGCGCGCTCAACGCCTGATAGATTGAAAGCGCTGCTACAGATGGAACCCGGCGGCAAGGTACTTCGTTTGCGGATGCGTTTTCACGCATCACACAAGGAGAAGGCATATGCACCTGAATGGCGTCGGCTGGATAGCAGCCATCATCATCGGCGGCCTGGCAGGCTGGTTCGCCGAAATGTTCATGAAGAGCAACACCGGCATCTTCATGAACATCGTTATGGGCATCGTCGGCGCGGTCGTGCTGAACGCCATTCTGCAGGCTCTCAATTTTGGCCCGTTCGGCGTCGGCTGGATTGCCTATCTGATCACCGGCTTTATCGGTGCCTGCCTGCTGATCTGGGCGGGGCGTCTGGTGCGCCGATAGCATCACTGAAAAGCTGCCATGCGAAAAAGGCTGTTGCGGCATGCGCCGCGGCGGCCTTTTTCTTTGCGTTGAAAAGTCCTAGATGACGTTATGACAGCGAACGCCTGACTGGCGTCGCGAATGAACCAGGTTTCCCGATGGTCACTGTCCTCGATACGATCGCCAACGCCCCGCGCTTGCGGCATCCGGAAAAGGCGCACAAGCCTGATCAGGAT
>NZ_RZRK01000860.1:0-2538 GCF_003997835.1 Mesorhizobium sp. M7A.F.Ca.CA.004.12.1.1 | reverse complement strand
GAAGCGGCCGTGGGCATGACCGCTGGCGTGCATGGCACCACGTTCGGCGGCAACCCGCTGGCCATGGCGGTCGGCAACGCCGTGCTCGATGTCGTGCTGGAAGACGGCTTCCTCGAAGATGTCCAACGCAAGGCGCTGCTGATGAAGCAGGGGCTGGCGTCGGTCGCCGACGAGTTTCCCGAAATCATCGAGGACATCAGGGGTGCCGGGCTGATGCTCGGCCTCAAATGCGCCATGCCCAACACCAAGGTGAACATGGCCTTGCGCGACCAGAACCTGCTGGCGGTTCCGGCCGGCGACAACGTCATTCGCCTGTTGCCGCCGCTCACCGTCACCGACGCCGAGATCCATGAGGCGCTCAACCGCATCCGCGCCGGCGCCAAGGGCCTGGCGGAGGCGATCGCTTCCGCCGCGGCGAAGTAATCCCGGAACCATTGCTGATGTCAGTTCGCCATTTCACCGATCTTTCCACCGTTTCCGAAGGCGATCTGCGCTTGATGCTGGACGATGCGGTGGTGCGAAAGGCGCGCCTCAAGGCCGGCGAGCGCACCAAACCGCTTGAAGGCAAGGTGCTGGCAATGATCTTCGACAAGCCGTCGACGCGCACGCGCGTCTCCTTCGACGTCGGCATGCGGCAGCTCGGCGGCGAGACCATCATGCTGACCGGCACCGAGATGCAACTCGGCCGCTCCGAGACCATTGCCGACACGGCCAAGGTGCTGTCGCGCTATGTCGATGCGATCATGATCCGCACCACCTCGCATGAGCGCCTGCTGGAATTGACCGAGAACGCCACCGTGCCGGTGATCAACGGATTGACCGACGACACCCATCCCTGCCAGCTGATGGCCGATATCATGACCTTCGAGGAACATCGCGGTCCGGTCGCCGGCAAGACCATCGCCTGGACCGGCGACGGCAACAATGTGCTGCATTCCTTGCTTGAGGCCTCGGCCCGGTTCCGCTTCAACCTCAACGTCGCCGTGCCTGAGGGCAGCGAACCGGCGCAGAAGCATATCGACTGGTCGCGGGCACATGGCGGCAAGCTGCACTTCACCCGCTCGCCCGAGGAAGCCGTCGATCAGGCCGACTGCATCGTCACGGATTGTTGGGTCTCGATGGGTCAGGAGCATCGCGCCCGCGGCCACAACGTGTTCTCGCCCTATCAGGTCAACGCCAAGCTGATGGCCAAGGCCAAGCCGGACGCGCTGTTCATGCATTGCCTGCCGGCGCATCGTGGCGAGGAAGTGACGGACGAGGTCATCGACGGGCCGCATTCGGTGGTCTTCGACGAGGCCGAGAACCGGCTCCATGCCCAGAAGGCCGTGCTTGCCTGGTGTCTCGGCGCTTGAAGTGTCTCGGCGCTTGATCCCCGGGAGCTTGATCTGCGGGGGTGTGATGCCTATTTGCGCCGCATCACGCAAATCAAGCGCGTTTCGACGCATGCGCCCCGGAGGGCGGCATGGCCGCGCCCTGGAGCTTTGTCATGTTGGAAACCTATCAAGTGACTGAACATCACCCCAAACTCGGCGAATTTGGCTATGCCGGCGACGATCATGTCGTGCCGTTCGAGGTCGGCCCGCTCGATGTGCGGGGCCGCACCGTCCAACTCGGGCCGATGCTCGACGCCATCCTCAGCCGCCACGATTATCCCGAGCCGGTCGCCCGCCTGCTGGCGGAGGCCTGTGTGCTGACCGTGCTGCTCGGCACCTCGCTGAAGTTCGAGGGCAAGTTCATCCTGCAGACCCGCACCGACGGGCCTGTCGACATGCTGGTCGCGGATTTTTCCACGCCCTCGGCATTGCGCGCCTATGCGCGTTTTGACGCCGACCGGCTGGAAGCGCTGGTCGCGGCCGGCGAAACCTCGCAGCAGACCCTGCTCGGCAGCGGCGTGCTGGCGCTGACCATCGACCAGGGTGCTCACACGCAGCGCTATCAGGGTATCGTCCAGCTCGACGGCGAGACGCTGGAAGATGCGGCACGCACCTATTTTCGCCAGTCGGAACAGATCCCGACCGATCTCAGGCTGTCGGTGGCCAAGCTTTTGACGCCCGGTCCTGGCGGTGCCCGCGAGCAGTGGCGCGCCGGTGGTATCCTGGCGCAGTTCCTGCCGCAGTCGCCCGAGCGCATGCGCGTGCCGGATCTGCCGGGTGGCGATGGCGATCCGCGCGAGGAGATCCACGACCCGGTCGACAATTCCTGGCAGGAGTTGCTGGCGCTGCTCGGCACGATCGAGCCGACCGAACTGATCGACCCGACAATCGGTGCCGAGCGGCTGCTTTACAGGCTGTTCCACGAGCATGGCGTGCGCGTCTTCGGCGGCGTCCCGGTCGCCGACCAGTGCTCGTGCTCCAAGGACAAGATCCGCGGCATCCTCGAGGGTTTTTCCGCGCAGGAGATCAAGGACAGCACCGAGGATGGTGGCATCCACGTCGCCTGCGAATTCTGCTCGAAGCAATATGACTTCGACCCGGCGGAATTCGCGGCGCAGTAGCAGGGTTTTTCCTTCTCCCCGTAAACGGGGAGAAGGTGCCCGAA
>NZ_RZRK01000085.1:0-12069 GCF_003997835.1 Mesorhizobium sp. M7A.F.Ca.CA.004.12.1.1 | reverse complement strand
GGTAAACACCAGCCCAGCGATCGCCGCCAGCACGCCGCCAATGACGTAGGCGATGATGCGCACGCCCGCCACATTGACGCCCGATGCGTAGGCAGCGCGCGCATCCCCTCCAACGGCGAGCAGGTTGCGGCGGTAGCCTGTCCGCTCGAACGCCAGCCAGACAAGGCCAAGCACGATGAGCAGGACGAGCATCCCCGAAAGTCCGCCATAGCTGTCTGCAAGACCGAGCAGCCATTGCGGCGCCAGACCGCCGGCCATGGGCAGCATCTCTAGCGTAATGCCCTGGAAGGCGAGGAACGTGCCCAAGGTTGCGATTATCGGCTGGACGCGCACGACTGCGATGAGGAAGCCGTTCAACAGGCCGGACAAGATGCCGACGCCCAGCGAAGCGCCGATGATTGTCACCGGATCGGCCCACCCATTCGGCACGAGGATCGACGTCACCATGGCATTGACGAGCCCCGCAAGCGGCCCGACCGAAAGGTCGATCCCGCCCTCTCCTGAAAGCACGGGCGCGGTCTGGGCCATGGCGGTGATGATGAACGGCGCCACGCCGATGAGCATGCCGTTCCAGTTCGTCACATCGGTAAAAGCGGGGCTGGCGAAGGCGTTGAGAGCAGTAAAAATGACCACCGCAATGAGCACGGGCCATGCGTAGCTGCGGTCGCCGAGCCACTTCATGTCGAGGTCTCCAGTCGGCGTTGCGAGAACATCGCATCGATCAATGCGCGTTCACTAAGGTCGCCGCGCTCGACGATCGCGCTGACGGCGTGATCGTGAAACACAACCACCCGGTGGCAAAGCAGGCACAGTTCCACCAGTTCGGTCGACAGCATCAGGATGGAAACGCCGCTCAAAGCGAGATTATTGAGCACCTCGTAGAGGTCGCGCTTGGCACCCAGATCCACACCACGCATCGGATCGTTCAACACCAACACACGCGGTTGGGTGGCGATCAGACGCCCGAGTAGCGCCTTCTGCTGGTTGCCGCCACTCAGCGCCGATATCGGCGTGTCGAGCCCAGCCATCTTGACCCTGGTCCGCCGAGTGACCTCGCCGGCGACCTCTATCCGCTTCCTTGTGCCCAGCACACCCCAACGGGCGAATGAGCCGAGCGCCGATACGGTCACGTTGTCGAGCACCGACAGCGGGGCGAAGATACCCTCGGATTTGCGGTCGCGCGGCAGGAACGCGATCTTCGCGCGCGCCGCGTCGCGTTGCGACCGTATGGTCATGGTCCCGACGTGCACTGTCCCCGTGGGCGCGCGACGCAGACCAGCGATGCACTCCAGCAGGGCGACCTGGCCGTGCCCCTCCAGCCCCCCCACGCCAATGATCTCGCCGCGACGAAGGTCGAGATCCAGTGTCGGCTTGCCTTCGAGAACCGACAGGCCTCGCACGCCGACGATCACCTCGGCATTGGCGGGAATAGTCTCGCCGCAGCCTTCGCCTTCCGCCGCCCGCGCACCTTCGCGCGTCGACATCAGGTCGAGCAGGATTTCGCTCGATACTGCGCCGCGCTCCAGCGATGCGACGCTCCGGCCAGATCGAAGTACCGTCGTGCAATCGGCAAGGGCGTGAATCTCGTCCATGCGATGCGAGACAAATAGGATCGATCGCCCTTCGCCACGGAAACTTCGTAGCACTTCGAAGAGACGATCGCGGTCTTCGATATCGATCGCGGAGGTCGATTCATCGAGGATAAGCAGGCGCCAGGGCCGCATAAGAGACCGTGCGACGCCGATCATCTGGCGGTTGGCGAGCGATACCGTGCCGGCCAGCCGCTCGATATCAAGATTGCCGATACCGACAGCCGCCAGTGCTTTCCGCACGGCTTCGCGCTCGCGCAAGGGGGTCATCTTGCGACGGATCATGCCGTCCAGGCCCAACATGACATTGTCACGAATTGACATGTCTGGAAGGACCAGCGTCTCCTGGAACACCGTAGCAATGCCGGCGTCCTGCGCGGCACGCGGATTCGCGAAACTGGCTTGCCGGCCGAGCCAATCCAGTGTGCCCGCTTCTGCGCGGACGATGCCGCTGAGTATCTTGATCAGCGTGCTCTTGCCCGAACCATTCTCTCCGACAACGGCATGGATTTCGCCCTCGCGGATCGACAGCGAGCAGGAATCAAGCGCGATCGTTTCGCCAAATGTCCGGCGAAGCCCATCCGCGGACAGAAGCAGCGGCATGCCCTTGCGGTCGGCGGGCGGTTCTATCGCGCGCTGATGGACCGCGCTCTTCATATGCGCATACTCAGATGCGGTTCGCGGCCATAGAGCGCCACGAGCCCGACGATCAGGAAACCGAGGAATATCTGCTGTGCCGCCTGGTCGAGCCCGAGACCGACAAGGAGGGTGCTAAGTTCTGTTACGACAAGACAGCCGGCAATTGTGCGCCCATAGCCGCCGCGCCCGCCGGTCAGCGGCGTGCCGCCGACGACGACTGCTGCGACAGTGGTGAAGAGGTAGGCTGCGCCGACGGTCGGATCGGCCGCTCCGCTGAAGCCTGCAAGTAGAATGCCCGTCGTCGCTGCCAGGAAGGCACTGAGCGCGTAGACACTCATCCAGACGAGCAGCATCGGCACGCCGGCCAATTCGGCGGCGCGAGGATTTGCCCCTGCGGCGAACATCCAGCGGCCGAGCTTGGTCTTGCGCTCGAGGAATAGGATGCCGCCGGCGATGAGCAGCCAGATCACCACGGAGCCGGGCAGCGGGATGGGACCGGTCTTGCCGATAACCGAAACCATGTTGACGAGCCAATCAGGCACCAAGCCCGAAACCTCGCCATGCGTCCCTGCCCAGATGGCGCCAAGGATGATCGAGCCGCTCGCCAGCGTCACCACGAGCGGGTTGAGCTGCAGGTATCGGGATGCAAAGCCGTTTGCCAGACCGATCAGCGTCGCCAGCGCTAGAATGAACACGGCCGCAGCAAAAGCGGAATAGCCGGCGCCGTAAAGCAGCGCGAACAGCACGTTAGACAAGCCGATCACAGCCGGGATCGAAAGGTCGAAGCCGCCGATGACGATCGTCAGGGTCTGGCCGATCGAGGCGATGCCAAGCAGACTGGAAAGCAGCAGAAGCGACAGCAGGCTTATGACGCTGGCATAGCCGGGAATGAAGACGTTTATGACAAAGAAAAGGATGAAGGCGAGGAGAAACGGGGCCAAAGGCCCGGCCACTCGTTGGATGGTCTTGAGGGACAAGTCGGTCAAAGTGCGACTACCATTCATACCCGACGGGTGTGATCCTTTGAAAAGCAATGCCGCGCACGATGCGCAACTCCCTTATGGGTGCCCGCGCTGAACGCGAGCACCCATCGTGGTGCATTTCACTGCGGCTGGGCGTTGGTCGAGACGATCTCAACCTTGGCTCTCGGCTCGCCGCCGGTGAAGAACTGCTCGAAATACGAGTCCGGCACGAGGTGCAGGTCCTTGCCGTTGGCGAAGCAGGTGCTTTGCACGGTCATGGAAGCGTCGTAGTAGTCATTGAAGTTCTCCGCCGTGATGCTGGGCAGCGGCATGAAGATGGTGTTCACCTTCGGTTTTTGCCCGGCCATCATGTGCAGTGCAGGAATGAAGGCGGAATAGGCCATCGGACCGCCATCCTGGACAAAGGTGTTGGCGGTGAGGTTCTTTTCCTTCCAGTAAGCAAGCAGGCTGCAAAGGTTGGTGACTTCGGTGATGATCGGAAGCGCACGGCCCGACTGCTCGAACGCTTGGCCCACGCCAACGCCCATATTGCCTGTCGAGAACACAGCGTGCACAGGCTCAGGATGCGTCGCCAGGAACTTCAGCACCTCGGTTTTGGCCACCGACCCGGTCCACATGCCAAACAGGCTGCCGGCGACCTTAATGTCGGGAAACGCCTCGACGGCCTTCCGGAAACCTGTCTCCTGAGCGACCGTGTTCGCGGTCCCGGGCTGTCCGTTCATGATGAGGGCGGTACCTTTGCCGCCCAATTGCTTGGCGATCCACTCACCTTCGTACTGACCGCGATAGTAGGGATTGGTCGCTACGTTCAGCGCTTCCGGGCAGGTGACCGTCGAGTCGATGGTTACGAAAAGGATGCCCTTGTCGAAAGCCTCCTTGATGCCCGCGCAAAGGCCGGTCGCAGACCCCGGATAGCTCATGATCAGGTCACAGCCCTGCGCGATCTGCGCCTTCAGCTGCGTGAGCTCGAGGTTGATGTCGCCGTTAGAGTTCGTGACGTTGAGTTCGGGTTCAGCGAGGCCTTGATCGGCCAATTGCTTGGTCAGCGCCTTCAGCTCCGCCACAAGGTTGGCGCGCCACGAATTCCCAAGATAGGAATCATTGTGGCAAATCTTCCATGGCGGCGCATGGGGCTTCCAGTTAGCGAACGGATCGGCGACTATATTGGTCGCATACCAGTAGCCGCCGTAGTATTTCTGCGCCTCCTTCGGCACGGCGGCCAGCGCGGCTGCCTGCTCCTCGGCCGTCGGATCGGCCGCGTGACTAGCCGCCAGCCCGACCAACGAAAATGCTGCCGTGCAGGCCGCCACGGTGATCACGCGGGCGAACCGTACGGCTCTGTTCTTCCAGGTAAGCATGCTCTCCTCCCCTTTTTATCATGAGGTTCGCAAACCGCCGGAAGGACGAATCTAACCCTCGCCATGAGGGTCGCTCATAGCAAACGTTAAAGACCCTCCCTGCTGGCCTGTTTGGAACAGAACCCCTGCGATGGTTATAGGAGACACTGACAATTCAGCCGAAGTCGTCGTTGGCTATGCGGCCATCGCCCCAGACGATGTCCATGGGCGCGCTCCGCAGTTGCGACTGTCACTAGGTGAGGCGACTTCCTCAGGGCAAGACGGGCATCTTGTAGTTTGCCAGGAACTCCGACCAGCCTGTATTGATGTGCACTTCCATCGCACCCGTAGCGCCCTCAACATCGCCCCGCTCCAGAGCGGCCAGAAGCGTCACGTGTTCATCGAAAACGCGCGACTGCCTGCCCGGCATCTGGCTCAGCAAGTCGAGCGGATATTTGGCCCAGAGTATGCGCACGAAATCGAGCGTCTGCGCCTGGCCTGCCAGTTCGTATAGCCGGAAGTGGAAGCGAAAATTCTTCTCCTGGCAGGCGGCGCGGTCGCCAGCCCTGGCGGCCATGAGAAGATCGTGGTTGATGGCTTTGAGAACGTACAGATCGTTCGGCGACATGCGCCGCGCAGCTTCCGCGGTCAGGCGCGTTTCAAGCAACTGTCGTAACTGGTAGAGTTCCTCGGCACCTTCGATCAGGAAGGGTGCGACGATCGCGCCGCGATGGGCACTCACCGCCACATAGCCCTGGGCTTCCAGCAGCCGCAGCGCCTCGCGCACCGGCGTGATCGAGACGCCGAGCATCTTGGCGATCTCGGCCTGCTTCAGCTTCTGTCCACGCGCGAGGACACCGACGATGATCTTTTCGCGCAGCACTTCAGCAATCTGATACTCAGCCGTCGTCCGTGATTTCAAAGACCAGTCGCCGCTGTCGTCGGCGAGACTGCGCTTGCTGATCTGTTGCTGCAATGCGTCGAGCGGCTGGTGGTCGGTCATTCCTCATTTCCGAAGCCGACACTCGAAACTGCTGGTCGACCTACATCAGGATTTCCATGTTCGTCCCGTTCCCGCAACCACAATCGAGCGGTTCAGCGTTCGACGGGCATCAGAATATTGATTTCTTCAGCCGGACTCTTGAGATCGGTTGATTTCGGCCTCTTGGCGAGTTGGGATCACGGTGGATTTTTTCCCATCGCGCACCCTAACGGAAGCATGGAGGAGTATCGTCAGTGAGCGACAAGGACCAGTTGGTCATTCCCGTCAAAGCCGTCCGCGATGGCGTCAATAAGGACCCGGAGTTTGCGATTGCCGCCCGCTTCTGGAACGCCCGCATCCGCTTCTACAGCAACGAGGCGGACGAGTATTTCATGGAGATCCGGGATGGCCGCGTCGTGGACTTCCAGCAAGGAAGCGACGGCTACAAGTCGTCGACCATCTATGTCGGCGGGCCGCGGGAAACCTGGCGCGACATCCTGAAGCCGGCGCCGGCGCGCTTCTGCAACGACTTCTTCCCGGCGGCGATCCATCGCGGCATGCGGCTCGGCGGCGATCTGTCGTCGCTCTACGCATATTACAGCGCCTTGCAGCGAATCCTCGCCGTGATGCGCCAGGAGATCAACGGCGTGAAGGCTTGAGGGACGGATGATGGCAAAGTTTGCAAAGATGGAATGCGGCTATCTGTATCTGACCCTGGATGACACCGAGTACCGTATATACCTCGAACAGGCTGGCACCGGCATCCCGGTGCTGCTGCAGCACACGGCAGGCACCGATGCGCGCCAATGGCGGCACCTTCTCGAGGATGAGGAACTCACCCGGTATTTCCGTTTCATCGCGTGGGACTTGCCCTACCATGGCAAGTCGCTGCCTCCCCTCACCCACCGCTATTGGGAGACTGGCTACAAGCTCAAGATGGACTGGTTCCTGCGCTACGTGCTCGAGTTGTCAAAGGCGCTCGAGCTCGACAGACCCGTCTTCATGGGCTGCTCGATGGGTGGGCTGCTGGCGACCGATCTGGCGCTTTACCATCCCGAGCATTTTCGCGCCGCGATCGCGCTTGAGCCTCTTATCAAGAGCCCCGAGCCTGGCACGCTGACAGACTGGTACTGGCACCCAACGACATCCAACGACACACGCGCCGCCTTGCAACACACACAGTGTTCGCCGAGCAGCCCGGAGGTTTACCGCCGCGAGACGATCTGGATGTACAGCCAGGGGGCGCCGTCGGTCTTCCCGGGCGACCTGCACTATTATGTCGAGGAGCATGATCTCACGGATACGGCCAAGTATATCGACACGGCGAAGATCGACCTCTATTTGCTGAATGCCGATTACGACTGGTCGGCGACGGTCGAGGAAGGGCGTCAGCTTGCGTCGATGATACCCGGCTCGAAATGGGTGCATATGCGCGACATGGGCCACTTCCCCATGGCCGAGAACCCGGCGAAGTTCCGGGAGTATATCGTGCCAATCCTCGATGAGATCAGGGCGAAGTCAGCAAAGCGCACCGGCTGATACCGCCCCGGGAGGCCAGCGAAAAACGCAGGAAGCAAAATCGTCGACGCTTTTTCCAACCTGGATTCTGGTTTACTTGACGCTGCCCGCCGTCAGCCCGCCGATCAGCCACCGCTGCGCGAACAGCCCGATCAGATAGACCGGTATAATGCCGGTGAGAGACGCTACCGCCATCTGGCCGAAATTTATCAATCGCTCGCCCTGGAAAAGAGCTATCGCCACCGGCAGCGTTCGGCTGCCTTCGTCATTGCTGAAGGCGGAGGCGAGCAGGAACTCATCATAGGCGAGGATGCCACAAATCAAACCCGTTGCCACGAGGCCTGGCGCCATGACTGGGCCGACGAGGCGAAAGATGATCGTGAAATACCCAGCACCGTCGATCTTTGCCGCTTCGTCGATTTCCACGGGCACCCGTCGCAGGAAGCCTGACAACAGCCAAAAGGCCACCGGCAGGTTGGCTATCCCGTTGACCAGGATAAGGCCAGACAGGCTGTTGAGCAGACCAAGCCGACGCAGAAGCAGAAAAAGCGGAATGAGCGCGACCACCGGCGGCGCCACGTAGGTCGCCAGCGTGAAGGCCGGAAGGAAGCGCCCGCCGACCTTCAACCGCACCATGGCGTACGTGGCTGGAAAGGCGACGGCGAGCGTCAGCAGGCTGCTACAAACCGCGACCAGCAGCGAGTTCGCCAGCAGGCGAAACAGTGGGATGATCTGGAAGGTGTTGATCCAGTTCGCCAGTGTCGGTGCCTGCGGCAGGAAATACCCGGTAAGCACCTGGTCTGGCGTCTTGAAGGAAACCGAGACGAGATACGCAATCGGCAACACAAAGAAGCCGACCATGACCGCGGCACACCCTGTTGCGACCCGGCCCCGCGACTTCCCCCCAGCTTGACTGGAATGGCTCATCCCGACCTCGTTTCGCTGCGTTTGTGAAGCCAGGTGATAGGCAGGGTGACAATACTGACGAGGATGGCGAACACCAGCGTTTGGGCTGCGGCCAGACCGACATCGAACTCCTGCATGGCAGTGCGCCATATGCGGAAGGTGGTGACGGTGGTGCTGAATCCCGGCCCGCCGAATGTCAGACCATAGACGAGGTCGAAGAGCTTGAACGCGATCACGACGCGCAACAGCAAGATGGCAAGCAGCGTCGGCATCAGCATCGGAAGCGTGATCTGCCAGAAGATCGTTCGCGGCGACGCGCCGTCGACACTTGCCGCCTCGAACACCTCGTCTGGCAAGGTCTGGAGCGCCGCATAAGCGAGGATCGCCACGAACGGCGTCCACTGCCAGGTATCGGCGACAGCGACCGAAAGGAAGGCTGCGGGCATGGTGCCGAGGAATGAGACCGGCTGGTCTATGATGCCGGTGCGCAACAGCACGCCGTTGAGCAGGCCGCCGGCGGGCGCAAGGATCAATTTCCAGGCCACGGCCACCATCATGGGCGGCGTCATTAGCGGCAACAGGATAAGGCTGCGCACCCACCTCGCCTGCTTCAGACTTGAATGCAGCATCATCGCGATCGCCAAGCCAAGTGCGAGCTGGATCAATGCGACGGGAATTGCGAAAATCGTCGTCCTCAACAGGGCCGCCTGAAAGTCGCCATCGCGCTGAATGGCGGCAAAGTTGGTCAGAACCGGCCAATGCTGGAACTGCCGCCCCAGCGAGCTCTTCGACAGCGACAACGCAAGCACGTCGAGAAACGGATAGATGGCAAAGGCGGAGAGGCCGAGCAGCAGCGGCGCGACCAGAAGGAACCCTGCCAATCGCGAGCCGCTTACCGTCGCTCCGGCCGATGTGGAAACCGGGTTGCCTCTATCCATTCAGCATTGCAACCCAAGCCGCCTGGGCATCTTTCATAGCCTGCTCGGGGGTCTTGGTATGAGCGAGAACCAATGCAAGTTCGTCAGCCAGGCCTTGCAGCATCTTGGACGCCAGTGCCCCGGTAGGCCAGGCAAGCGCGCCATTTAGTGCCTGGGCGCCAGCAGCCTGAACCTTCGGCGCCGCCGCCTTGTACTGGCTGCTGTCGAGAACCGACGTGAAGATCGGATCGATGCCACTGCCGGGAGTCAGTGTCAGCTTGAGGTTCATTTCCTTGCTGCAGGCAAACTTGACCAGTTCCCAAGCGGCGTCCGGCTGCTTCGAGCCGGCCGAGATCGCCAGGCCGAAACCGGCGTCGAGCGAGCCGCGATGCTGTTTGTTGGCGCCGCCAATCGGCATCTGCACCACGGTCCACTTGTCAACAATCTGCGACATTGCCGGATCCTGTGCGTTGACCCCGAGATCGGTCCAGAACTCGATCATGGCCGCCTTACCGGAGAGGAAGGCCGGCAATCCTTGCTCGAACCCGGTTTCCAGCGGCGTCGGCAGAGCATACGGAGCAACGTTAAGCATGGCCTGGACGGCCGCGATGCTGACTTCCGAATCGAGCAACGGCTTGCCGCTGGCATCGAAGAAATCGCCACCCAGACCAGCCAGCCGGTTGGTGTAGCTGCAGCCTATCATGAAAGGGTTTTTCACACCGAGCAGCGCGGTGCCGAAGATGCCGTTCGCTGTCTCGGCCTCCGTGATGACCTTCGCCGTCGCCAGATATTCGTCCCAAGTCGTGGGCGGCTTCTGGCCGCTCCGTTCCAGGATCTCGGTGTTGACGAACAGCACGTGCGAATCGCCGTCATATGGCACCCCCCAGCGCTTTCCCTTGTACAGTGTGTAGGGATCGTAGATCGACGGCAGGAAGTCCGCAGCGGCATAATCCTTGGCAATGCGGTCGGTAACGTCGACGACCGTGCCGTCTTCGGCGAGCGCGCCGAGCAGACAGTACCAGTAGTCGATGACGTCGTAGACGTTGGATCCGGACTGGACGTCGAGGGTCGCCTTTTGCTGGATCTGGTCGTTGGGAACCGGCAGTACGTTGACCTTCGCGCCGGTCGCCTTGCCGAACTCGTCTGCAACTATGCGTCCACCGGTGACGTGCGGCTGGATCACCATAAGATTGAGTTCGATACCCTTGAGATCGGGCGCGCTCCATGCCTGCCGCGGCATCAGAGCGGCTGCCCCCAGCATTGCTGACGTGCCGAGCAATTGCCGTCGTGTCAGCGACATTTGCTGCATGAGTTCCATCAAGTTACTGCTCTTCATTGCGCATTCCTCCACCAGCCTGCTTCTTAGTCGTTTTAGAAAGAGCCGCCTGGTAGCTCCTATTCCGCCCCGGCGTACGCATGTGGCGGTCAAGCACTTCGCCCTCACGCACCCCAGGCTTCTGCAGCGAAGTCACGAAGCAGCGCGGCGAACCTCGACCGACCGTCCGCGTGCCCGGAAACGGCAACGCCAATGCCGATCGCAGCAGGCGCTCCAAATCGCGCGGGCAACTGGATTGCGATGACGAGGTCGTCCTGGGCACTCAGATCGCGACAAACCGCGAAGCGATCGACGCGGTGCATTCGCAGCTCGTTGACAAGATCCTCCACATTGACCGCATGTGCAGCATCGCCGACGGCGTTCCCGTGCCGGAGAATGCCACGTACGTCATTCTCGTTCTCTGCTAGAAGCAGCATCCTGCCCAGGGCGTCGCTGCCAATCGGCAACTTCATGCCGGGACTCAGGCGATTCGTCCTTGGCTCGGCCGACGGCCAGGAGACATGCACATATTGAACGTGCACCCCATTGCGGACGCCAAGCCGGACATTTGCATTGGCCTCGATGCTCAACGCATCCAACGCCTGCAGCAGGCCGCTGCCCTGGAGAAACGTGTCGTGGACCCAGTTGCTCAACAGCACGGAGCGGACGCTCGGTAGGTATTTCCGCGTCTTGCGATCGCGCGCTATGAAACCTGCACCGCTCATGGCCTGTAGCAGCACGGACGAACTTGACTGGGGGATTTCGAGCGCGCAGGCGATTTCCGAGACCGACAGCGGGCGGCGAAGAGCAGCAAAGAGTTCAATGATTTCGAGCGGGCGCGTCGCCGATCTCAGGATGCTGCGGTTTGGCCGGGCTGGCAGGCGGCCGGCGTGATGACGATCGCATCCGGCCGCGCTCACTTCGGCGTCAGCTGCTTCGTTCAGCATCCCGGTTCGTCCAGAGAAAATTTCGGTAATGCAATGCCATCGGCGATGCGGTCGAACACCACATGGACGCGCGCACCAATCCTGAGGTTCGCCTGCCCGCCGACCAAATTGCTGACGACCAGCGGGCCTTCGTCAAGCCGCACCAGACATGTACGGTAGGGCAAGTCTGCCTCAAAGCCGTCCCAATAGGCGCGATGGAAATCCGCCCAGGACTGCAGCGTGCCTTTTCCGCTCGCCGGTTTCCAGGTCTGGCGGTCATTCAGGCACCGAGGGCAGACCGGCGCTTCGGGAACATGAGCGTCGCCGCACGCATCGCAGGTCTGCAGCGCGTAAATTGACTTGAGCGCATAGTCCCAGAACGGCCTGTTCAAGGGCGTAATCTTGGGCAACGGCTTTGCCTCTACGGATTTCTCGGAAGCGGAAGCGCCATACGCCATGTCAGCCGTCACGCCCGCGTATAAACGATCGTGCGCGTGCATGGTGTTGCTTGCACGTACGTCACGACTTCACAGTCCTCAACCTGCCGATCGCCGCATTCGCCACGCAGTTGGCGCACCGCCTCGACGTTGAGGGCCCAGCCCTGCATATACGAATTGGACAGATGGCCGCCGTCCGTGTTGGTCGGCAGCCGGCCGCCAAGTTTCAACGCTCCGCCCTCGACGAACCGGCCGCCTTCGCCGCGCGGGCAGAAGCCAAGGCCTTCGAGGCTGAACAGCACGGTCGGACTGAAATTGTCGTAACACATCAATGCATCGACATCGGCGGGCTCGACGCCGGCCATGGCGAACGCCTCATCGCCCGATGCCGAGACCTGATCGTGCCAGAAGTCGATGTGAAAATTCTCTATGGACGAGTTTCGATAGGCCTCGCGCCCCGAAAATCCGCTGATCCGAACCGGCGGCTTGGCGAGATCAGCGGATTTTCGGGGCGCGAGGC
>NZ_RZRK01000859.1:0-2545 GCF_003997835.1 Mesorhizobium sp. M7A.F.Ca.CA.004.12.1.1 | reverse complement strand
TTGGTCGCCTCCTCGGCGAGATCGAGAATGGCCGATGTCAGGTGCGGCGCGGCGTGCGCGTCGCGTCTTTCGATCTGGGCGAGGTCAAGGAGGTCGCCGAAATGCGCGCCGCCCTTGAGGTGCTGGCGCTGCGCCACGCCGCGCCGCACCTGACATCGGCCATTCTCGATCTCGCCGAGGAGGCGACCAAGGCCGGCGACAAGTCCCGCGATGTCAGGTCGTGGGAAGAGGCCAACCGCGCCTTCCACCGCTTGATCCTGTCGCCATGCGGCATGCCGCGCCTGCTCGCGACCATCGACGATCTGCACGCGGCAAGCGCCCGTTTCCTGTTCGCGGCATGGCGGTCGGAGTGGGAGACGCGCACCGATCAGGACCATCGCGCGATCCTCTCCGCCTTGCGGCAGGGAAACACCGAATCCGCGGCCGTCACACTGGGGCGGCACGTCCAATGGATTGGCCGCAAGCCGGTCAGGACGGCCTCCGGGACGACGCGCGAAGCTTTTGCCATCGTAGGTTAGTCGGCCTCCGCCAAAGCCAGGGCTTGCAATCTCCAGGGAAGTGTGGATTCGATAATAGATCGGAAAGAGAAATTATCTATAATTTTCAATCGATCAAAGGAATCCCAATGACAGACGTCGCATTCTCCCCCGGCAAGCCGTCGTTCAGTCCGCTCCGGCTCCAGGATCGTTCTCTTGCCTGGCAGGTTGGAGCCGTCGTGCTTGGCACCCTGTTCCTGGCGCTGGCGTCCTATATCGAGGTGCCGATGGTGCCGGTCCCGGTAAACATGCAGACCTTTGCCGTGACCCTGATCGGCGCGCTCTATGGCTGGCGGCTTGGCGCGCTCACCATCGTCGCCTGGCTGGTCGAGGGTGCGGTCGGCTTTCCGGTTCTGTCCGGAGGGGCAGCGGGTGCGGCGCATTTCGTCGGGCCGACGGGTGGCTATCTCTTCGCCTTCCCGCTTGTCGGCGCCTTGGTCGGCTGGCTAGCAGAACGCGGCTGGAACGGCAAAAGGGTGATGCTTGCCTTTGTCGCCATGCTGCTTGGCAACCTTGCCTGCCTTGTGCTGGGCACAGCATGGCTTGCCGTCATGATTGGAGCCGAACAGGCCGTTACCTTCGGCTTCCTGCCGTTCATCGTCGGCGGCTTGCTCAAGTCAGCGCTGGGTGCCGCGACCCTCATGGCCTTTCCCGGCGGCAAGGCCAAGCCGGCCAATCCGTGACGATCAAGCTGCGCGCCCATCATCTCCTTTGCCCGCTCACCTATGTGGGCAAGGGATACAGCCCCGCCTTCACCGCCAATTATGATCGCGTCGCGGAGCGCCTGAGCCGGGGCGAGGACATCCTCCTCGTTTCCGGCCCCGACGATGTCTGCGCTCCATTGCTCGACGAGCCGGAACCTCACTGCCTCAACGAGAGCGTCGTCGAGCGGGACCGGCTCGCCGCGCTGGATGTAGGAGAATTGCTGGCGCGGCCAATCCGGGTCGGCACCCACCTCGATCTCGACACGGGGACCTTGGCCCGGATGCGGCAGGCGTTTTCGGCTGGCCTTGTACGCAAGGCCTGCGGCGGCTGCGAATGGAACGAACTGTGCAGCACGATAGCGGCCGGTGGATACAGCGACACGCTGGTGCAGCGGTCCGCCGCGCCAGCCGAGGGTTGATATTGGCCCCGAGCCTTAGCGGTCGAAGCCGAGCTCAAGGGTCGAATCTGCGATATCTTCGGCGCCGCGCAGGGCCAACACCGAAATTCAAGACCGGAAAACTGGTGCCTGTCGCCATGATTTGTTAATCGGGTGCCCGGATTGTGAATTCGAGGCGGATTGAAGCGCGACCCCAAAAAGGCCATGCTTTGCCTGGAAAGATCGAGTCTACGCCGATCCCGCTGATGCGGAGATGGCGCCTGGCTGAAAGGGATATGATGCGGCAAGGACGTGCGCGCTGGCTGACAAGGCTGGCAATTGTGACCGGCATGGCGATCTCGGCTTTGCCGGCCTATGCCAAGCAAACCACCGAACCGGTCAAGATCACGTCGTTTTCGGGCGCTTATCTGGCGGCCCGGGTCGCCGAGGGCGACAACGACCTCGACAGGGCCATCGCCTACTACAAGCAAGCATTGGCCTTCGACCCGAGCGACACCGGCCTGCAGCAGAGCCTGATGCTGTCGCTGATCGCGCAAGGGCGCTTCGACGAATCCCTGGTCTATGCCGACAAGCTCAAGGAAGTGCCTGACGTCGAGCGTTTCTCGCGCTTGGCGCTCGCCGTCGATTCCTTCCACAAGAAGGATTTCACCAAGGCGCAGTACTGGCTCAAGCTGTCGCTGGAATCCGATCTCGACCGGTTGATCTCCGGCGTGATGTCCGGCTGGGCGCAGCAAGGCGCCGGCGAGCCTGCCGATGCGATGGCGTCCATCGACAAGCTGCAGGGGCCGGATTGGTTCGGCCTGTTCAAGTCGTTCCACCGCGCCCTGATCGCTGATGCATCCGGCATGCCCGAAAAGGCCGAGGCGATCTATGCCGCGACCATGCAGGATACCGCCGCCGGCGGTGC
>NZ_RZRK01000858.1:0-2546 GCF_003997835.1 Mesorhizobium sp. M7A.F.Ca.CA.004.12.1.1 | reverse complement strand
AGGAGATAGTCGGCACCATCGCCGAAGGTACCGACGGCGAGATTGATCGCCGCGCTCTGGATGCGCCGCTTGTTGTGGAGCAGGATAACCCGCGGGTCCTTGGCAATCACATCCTCGACGATGGAAAGCGTGCCGTCGGTGCTGCCGCCATCGGCGACGATGATCCGGGCGCCAAGCCGGGCGGCCGCGGGCCGCAATTGATCGAGCAGCGCACCGATATGGGCGGCTTCATTCAGGCACGGAATGACGATCAGGCTGGATGAGGGTTTGTCCGTCTGCGTCATCAATCTCTGTCCATCTTGCCTCTGTCCATCCTTGGCCATCCTATGCCAATGCCTCGGCGGCAAAGGAGCCGGGCACGGCCGTCAGGCTGCGCAGCCGCTCGACAAGCGCCCGGCAATCGCTGCGATCGTAGCTCCAGGTCCTCGGATTGCGGGCCAGAACGCGCTCCTTCAGCCTGGCGAAGCGATGCTCTTCCATCTTGCCGAGCACGGCTTCGAGGGCTTCGGGCGACGCCTGCGGCAACAGCACGCCGATATCCTGCTGTTTGAGGAACCGCCCGGTCTCGGTGTTGCCCATCGAGATCGGCACCGCTCCGAAACGGCAGCCTTCATAGAGCCGGTTGGGCAGAAGCCATTCGGAGTTCTGCCCCGCCTCGAAGAAATCGATCGCCCACGAAAAATGGACATCGTTGTAGATCGCCGCCATGTCTTCCGGATTGCGGTAGGGCCCGAGAAACGACAGCCACGGCTCGGCTTCGACAAAGCCGTGAAAGTCAGGGAATTCCGACAAAGCCGGACGTCCGCGCAGCACGATCTCGAAGCGGCCCTCCATGCGGCGGGAGAAATCGGCCAGCAGCTCGAGTGAGCGTCGGCAGCGCAGCGCACCGAACCAGCCGATCCGCCATGGCGGACCGACCGGGCTCTCTTCAGTCTCCGGAGCGCCGGGCAAGATCGTCGCGGCCTCGAAATATTTGTTTTCGACCAGCTCGATGGGTGCCGCAACCTGGCCGAACGGCTTGAAATAATTGGCGATAAAGGCAGGAGAACTGGTCACCAGCAGCTTCACATCCCTGGCCAGAAAGCGCTCGGTGGCGCGCAGCGCCTTGCCCAGGACATCGTTGCGCAGCACAAGCCGATGAATGTCGAGGCACTCGTATACGATCGGAACCGATGCACCGAAGGCTGACCTGGCGCGGCGGGCAAGCGCCAGCATTTCCAGGTTGCGTGCGATGATGAGATCCGGTTTTGGCATACCGCCAAGCTTCGAGCCTATCGAAACGGCTGCTTTGGCGACGGCCGCGAGGCGTTGGCCGAATCGCCCGTCACGCGTCGCGCCGAGGTCGATCGGCCGCAGTCCCTCGATATCCGCAATCGGATTCGCGGTGCGACGGAAGCCGGCCAAAGTGACCTGGGCCCCACCTGCCCTGAGCATCGTGATCCGCCGGCGCACCGCCGGGTCGGAAACGTCGTGCACAAGGTACAAGACATGCAGCATAAAAACTCGACCGCTGTTGGCCCACCCGAGGGAATGCTAGTACAGGTCTTGCTGCATCGCAACATTTTTGGTGCGGCGGTCCACGTTTTCTGTTGCACTGCAAAATTATTGCCGTAGTTTGTGGTCGGCGGCGGTCGTGGATTTTCGGGCTCGGAAATCAACGTAAAAAATCAGGAATCCTGAATTTGGAAGCCAATGCATTCGATCCGCCAGAAGGCTCCTTGCGCAAATCGGTTGGGCGCGGCGCGGTTGTCACGGCCATGGCGCAATCGGTGCGGGTCGCGACACAGATCCTGTCCGTTATCGTCTTGTCGCGGTTGTTGTCGCCACAGGATTTCGGCGTCGTGGCGATGTGCGCGCCGGTGCTTGCCTTTATCGCCCTGTTCCAGGATTTCGGCCTGACCCAGGCGACGATCCAGAAGTCGGGCATCCGGCATGAGGAGGTGAACTACCTCTTCTGGATCAATGTCGCGGTCAGCGCGATCCTGGCTTGCGTGCTTGCGGGTGCGGCGCCGCTGGTTGCCGCCTTCTACGGCGAGCCGCGCGTGACGGGCCTGGTGGCTGCGTTCGGGCTGCAGATCATGGCCTATGGGCTGGGCGCCCAGCATCTGGCGCTCTTGACACGCCGCATGCAGTTCGGCCGGCTGGCCGTCATCGACGTCGCCAGCGCCATTGCCGGGCTTGCGGTGTCGATCGCCTGGACCTTTATCGATCGCTCCTATTGGGCCCTGTTTGCCGGCACGCTGACCGGTGCCGTTTTGCCGACGCTCTGCTATTGGGCGAGCTCGCGCTGGCGTCCGGGCCTGCCGCGCAAGGTCGCCGGCATCGGCGAGCTGATCAATTTCGGCGCCGGCATCACCGGCTTCAACTTCGCCAATTTCTTTGCCCGCAACCTCGACAATGTGCTGATCGGCAAATATTGGGGCGAGGCGCAACTCGGCCTCTATGACCGCGCCTACAAGCTGCTTCTGTTTCCGCTGAGCCAGATCACCAACCCGCTGTCGAAGGTGATGGTTCCGGCGCTTTCGAGGCTGAAGGATGAGCCGGAT
>NZ_RZRK01000857.1:0-2550 GCF_003997835.1 Mesorhizobium sp. M7A.F.Ca.CA.004.12.1.1 | reverse complement strand
CTCTCCAACCTGGCCGACCTCAGGCTGGCGCGGGCGCGGGTGCGGCTGACGCCGAAGGCACTGGCGACGAAGGAGTTCACCGGCGAGCGTATCGTTGCCGGCATCGTCGAGGCCTGTTCGCTGGCGATCGTCGATCCTTACCGCGCGGCCACGCACAATAAGGGCATCATGAACGGCATCGATCCAGTCGTCGTCGCGACCGGCAACGACTGGCGGGCGATCGAGGCCGGCGCCCACGCCTGGGCGGCGCGCGGCGGCCGTTATACGTCGTTGAGCCGCTGGGAGATCGACGCCGCCGGAAACCTCGTGGGGACGCTGGAAATGCCGATGGCGCTGGGCATGGTCGGCGGCGCCACCAAGACGCACCCGGCCGCGCGCGCAGCGCTGAAACTCCTCGGCGTGACCACGGCGCAAGAGCTTGCCGAGGTCACCGTCGCGGTCGGGCTGGCGCAGAACATGGCGGCGCTCAGGGCGCTGGCAACCGAAGGCATCCAGCGTGGACACATGGCGCTGCATGCCCGCAACATAGCCATCGTGGCGGGCGCGAGCGGCGCGAATATCGATGCGGTGGCAAAGGAACTTGCGGCGGATCACGATGTGCGCGTCGATCGCGCCAGGGAAATCCTGCTCAGACTGGGCAAAGAGGAGGCCTGAGCGGTGAGCGAGGCAGCCGCACGCGGAAATCAGGCTCGGCTTTCCAGCCTGCTCAAAAGCCAGGAAGGCATCGTGCTGGTGCTGGCGGTGCTGGCCTTCGTGCTGTTCTCGTTGCTGCTGCCGTCCTTCTTCAGCCCCGGCAACATCCTAGCCCTGATCAGAAGCGTCTCGATTCTCGGCATCCTGGCGCTGGGAATGGCGCTGGTCGTCATCGCCAGGGGCATCGATGTCTCGATGATCGCAACGATGGTGGTGTCGGTGTCCTGGGCCTTCGTGATCGCCCGCTCGGGCTATTCGCTGGAATTCGCGCTGCTGATCGGCGCGCTGTTCGCGGTGGTCGCCGGCGTGCTGATCGGGATGCTGATCGCTTTCGGCGAGGTCGCGCCGATCTTCGCGACGCTTGCCGCCGGCTCCGTCATCTACGGCCTTGGCCGAACCTTCTTCTTCACGCTGGAGATGCAGAATGTGCCGCCAGGCGCCGAATGGTTCTCGCTGATCGGGCAGGGCCGCATCCTCGGCGTCCCGGTGACGGTGGTGGTCTTTGCCATGCTTTGCCTGGCGCTGCATCTGGTGCTCAGCCGCACGCGGTTCGGCTGGCAGACCTATGCCATGGGCAACAATCCGGGCGCCGCCAGGATCACCGGCATTTCCAACCGGCCGATGATCGTCGCGCAATATGCGATCAGCGCGCTGATCGCCTACGGCGCCGGGCTGGTGCTTGCCTCGTCGGCGTCGGCGATCAACGCCCGGCTTTTCAATTCGACGATGATCTACGACATCCTTCTGGTCGTCGTGTTGGGCGGCATCGGCCTGAATGGCGGCCACGGCAAGGTTCGCAACGTCATTCTGGGCACGATCTTCGTCGGCATCCTGCTCAACGGCATGACGATCATGAACATCGCCTACACGATCCAGAACCTGGTCAAGGGCGTGGTCCTGCTTCTGGCCATCGTCATCGACTCGCTCGTCAACCCACGCGACGAGCAGACGTCCCAGCAAGGGGATCTCTGACACCAATTTCAACGCCAAAATGCAATGGGAGGAAACCATGCGACTTCTGAAAACGACAAAGTGGCTGGCCGCGGCCTGCATCGCGCTTGCCGGTATCGTCACCGCCAGCGCCCAGGACAAGGGCCTGGAAAATCCGCGCTCGACGACGTTCCACAAGACGCTGGAAGGCAAGAAGGTCGTCTTCCTGCCGCTGTCGATGGGTTTCGACCTGACCGAAGGCTGGGCGGCGGTGATGCGCCAGCAGGCCAAGCGCCTCAAGTATGATTTCGAGATCCGCGACCCCGCCTGGAGCACCGACGCGGGAACCCGCGCGCTGCAGTCGCTGATCAGCGAGAAGCCGGACCTGATCGTCGCGCACAATCCCGACATCCAGTCCTACGCCCGGTTGCTGGCTCAGGCGCAGGCCGCCGGCATCAAAGTTGTGCAGATCAACCTGGAATCGAACACCCAGACCGATTCGTATGTCGGCGCCGACTGGACCGAGATCGGCGAACAGGCGGCGCAGGCCGTGGTCGACAAATGCAGCCCCGGCAAGGGTGCTTCGACCAAGGTCGCTATCGACACCGGCGTGCCGACGGCGGCATCCGACGTGTTCCAACTCGACGGCATCTACCGTGTCTTGAACCAGCATCCCGACATCCAGGTCGTTTCGCAGCAGGCCACCGAATACAATCCGGAAAAGGCGCGCTCGATCATGGAGACCGTGCTGCAACAGCATCCGGATCTTTGCGGCGCCATCGGCATCTGGGACAATCAGGACACCGGCACGGCGTCTGCGATCCAGCAGGCCGGCAAGGGCGACCAGGTCTTCCTCGTCACAAGCGGCGGCGGCAACAGGGTCGGCTGCGAGAATGTCGAGAAGGGCCTGTTCAATCTCTACATCAG
>NZ_RZRK01000856.1:0-2554 GCF_003997835.1 Mesorhizobium sp. M7A.F.Ca.CA.004.12.1.1 | reverse complement strand
GGACCACGCCATGCCCACTCTTTCGCATCAGCTACTCACCAAAGCAGGCATATCCGGCCGCCTTCGCCACTTGCGTCAGATACGGCAGATCGACCGATCTGCCGCCCTCGGCCGTGCCAAGATAACGACTGTCGCCATGCGTCGGCAGAAACCAGAGCACCTTGATGCGGTCCGGCACGACCCGGCTCATGGCCTCTCTCCCGCTGCCTGACGAAGGCGGCCGGATATGCCTGCTTTGGTGAGTAGCTGATGCGAAAGAGTGGGCATGGCGTGGTCCTGTCCGGGTGGAAACCAGATCGCCAGTGCAGATTGCTTATTCCACAAACTCTGTAGAGTTAGTTTATTCCAATTCTGCCGCCGCTATTAGAATTTCTCTCTCTGGCAAGAAAAGGAGGCCGGCCCGAATACACCGGGCCGGCCTCCTTGTATCAGAACGCTGGTTCGACCGCGTTGACGTTGTCCTTGGTGACGACGGTCAGCGGGATGGGCAGCCGGTCCTTGACCTGCTTGCCGTCGATGATCTCGGCCATCGTGTTGATCGCCAGGCGGCCATCCTCGACGGGCGACTGGACGATGGTCGAGTACATTTCATTGGTGCGGATCGATTCGAACGCATCCTTCTGGCCATTGATGCCGACGATCGGCGGTGCGGCCTTGGAGGGGTTGGCCTCCTTCCAGGCATCGATGAAGCCGCGGGCCATCGTGTCGTCATTGGCGTAGACGCCGCTGATCTGGTCGCCGAAGCGTGTGATCAGATCGCGGCTGACCACCAGCGCCTTTTGCTGGTCGAAGTCGGCGTTGACCGTGTCGAGCACCTTGATGTCTGCATTGGTTTCCTTGAGACGGTCGGTGAAGCCGCTGACGCGTCCGATCGTGGTGCCGTTGCCGGCCTGGCCGGCGATGATGACGACGGAGCCCTTGCCGCCGAGCGCCTTGCTCAGCGAGTCCGCCGCCAGCTTGCCTTCCTCGTAGACGTCAGGCCCGGTGAACGACTTGATGAACGGCTTGGCATCGTCGCTCATCGGCGAATTGATGAGGATCGCCGGAATGTTCGCCTGCTGCGCGCGCGCCAGCCCCGGTATGTATGCCTGCGGGTCGAGCGGCCACAGGATGATGCCGTCGACCTTGCGCGCAACGCAGGTGTTGAGCTGCTCGGTGCCTTTCTGGACATCAAAATCCTGGCTGAGGCTCAGGATCTCGATGCCGAGTTCCGCGGCGCGCGCCTGAAGCGCCTTGTTGGCCGGCGTCGCGTAGGCATGCGAATCCGCTGCCGTCACGTAGCAAACCGTCTTGGCACTGGCCCAGCCCGTCGATGCCAGCACAGCCGCCACGGCGGCGACGTGAAGCATGCTTTTCTTGCCAATCATGTGTTTCCTCCCGATCATGTGGTTCCTCCTTGAGTGATTGGATTGTCGCGAACGAGCGCCGGGCGCGTGCCCGGAGCCCTCCCCTTGGTGGTAACGGCCCGATCGAGCACGACGAGCAGGATCAGGATAAGCCCGGACACGACCTGCTGGACGTATGCGGGAACGGACTGGAACTCCATCGCGATGGTCAGCGAGCCGATTGTCAGCACGCCGCCGAGCGTGCCGAGCGCGGATCCCCTGCCGCCTTCGAGACGAGTCCCGCCGACAACGACCGCGGCAATGACGGCGACCGTCAGTTCCGAGCCGAAGACAGGCGAGCCGGTGTTGGTGACGAGGCTCTGGAGAACCCCCGCCAGGCCGGCAAGCGTGCCGGCAAAGACAAAGCCGAGAAAGACGATACGGTCCGAGGCGATACCGCTTTCCTTGGCAGCCGCCGGGTTGGACCCCACCGCAAAGACGTTGCGCCCGGGTATGGTGCGCGTCAGCCAGAAATGCAGCAGCACGATCAGGGCGATGAACAGCGCGCTGCGGAGGGTGAAGACATCGAGATAGATCTTGGCCAGCGCCAGGGAGAGCATGATGTCGGTTCCGGTCACCGGCTGGCTGTTGGTGATCCAGTGGGAGAGCGAGCGGAAAATCAACATCGTCGCGAGCGTCAGCACGAGCGAATTCACCTTCAGGCCGACGACCAGCATGCCGTTGACGGCGCCTGCCAAGGTACCGACCAGGATGCCGACGATCGCCGCAGGGAGAATGCCGATCTCTCGCTGCAGGATGACCGATACGATGCCGGCCAGGGCAAACACCGCGCCACCGGAGAGGTCGATCTGGCCCGATATCAAAAGCACCGTCAGGCCGATCGCGATCAGGCCGATTGTCGCCGCCCGGTCGAGGCCGAGGCCGAGGGTCGATGCCGAGAGGTAGCCGGGGACCACCAGCGCGGAAATGACAAGCGTCAGGCCGAGAATGACGACGACGCGATACTGCGAGACAAGCGAAAGAAAACGCATCACGACACGCCCCGCTTGCGCAGCGCCGCATCCATGCCAACGGCACCGACGATCAGGATGCCGAGCACGAAACCCTGTATCGGCGTGCGCACACCGTCGAGCACCATGACGTTGGTCAACAGTTGCACGAAGATGAGGCCGGCGATGGCCCGTGGCACCGATCCGAAGCCGCCGACG
>NZ_RZRK01000855.1:0-2557 GCF_003997835.1 Mesorhizobium sp. M7A.F.Ca.CA.004.12.1.1 | reverse complement strand
GGCTTCGTCCAGAATTGCCAAAGTGATTCCGGAAAAATAGACAAGGGCCTGGTTTTCCAGGTTTTTCGATAATGCGGCCGGGTCCGAGGCAAGCTGCCGCGCGGCGGCGTCGCCACGCCAATAAGTGAAGGAGCGTTCGGCTCCCGTCAGCGTGATGGCATAGAGGCCGGGCCGCGCGCCCGCTATGAGCGGGCTGGAGCCGATGCCAATGCCGTTTTCAGCGAAGAAATCGATCTGGCCTTGCGAGAACGGATCGTCGCCGAAGGCCGAGACATAGGTTGCCGGCCGCTCGGTGCTCAGCGCGTGCAGCGCCCACAGCGTGTTGAACGTGTCGCCGGCAAAGCCCATGCGCCAGTTCGGTCCCGTCTGGCCCGACAGTTCGAGCATGCATTCGCCGATCGAGGCGACGCCGTTTCCCGCCATCTACAATCCTCCAGTGATCCCGGTGCTGTAGCTTTTTGCCACCGGCAGCGCCATGCTTGGCAAGCAGGGTTTTTTCCGTCACAGCGTTTTCCCACAGGCTGGCGGGATGCGATCCGTCCGGCAGAGCGTTGTCTGCGGAAGAGGAACCGGTTTGGCATCGATATGGCGTTATCTTCTGGCGGGTCTTGGTCTGGCTGCCTTGCTGGTCGGCATTCTCGCGGTCGTCTTCCTGACGGCGCCGCGGTCGTCGCTGCCTGCCGGCCCGGATGTCTCGCGGACGAAGAACACCGCCAACGCGCTGTTCGTGGCCAGCTTCGCGCCGGAGCGGGGTGTCGTACGGCAGGGCGAACTGCAATCCTGGCTGCTGACCTTGAAGACAAAGGCAGGAGTTCCGGTGGAAGGTGCCGCGATCGCGATTTCGGGCGGCATGCCACTGCACAGTCACGGCCTGCCGACCAGCCCGCAGGCGACCGACTATCTCGGCGACGGGCGTTATCGAATCGAAGGAGTGAAATTCACCATGAGCGGCTGGTGGCAGTTGCATTTCGCCATCTCGGCCACCGCCGGCTCCGACACGGTGCTCTTCAACGTGGTGCTGTGAGCAGGACATGAGGCGGCTTTCGCGTTTTCTGGCGCTGATGCTGGCCGTTGTCCTTGCCGGTTGCACGAAGCCGGATTTTTCCGACGCCGAAAAGACGACCATCGCCTCGCTGGCGCTGTCGTCGCTGCCGGCGCTCAAGCCCGACACCACCAATCGTTTTGCCGACGTGCCGGCGGCTGCCGCACTCGGCTCGACGCTGTTCTTCGACCAGGGCATGAGCGGTGACGGGTCGATATCCTGTTCGACATGCCACAAGATCGACCGCCAGTTCCAGGACGACCTGCCGCAGGCGGTCGGGGTCGGCCGTACCAGCCGGCGCACCATGCCACTGGCCGGCGTCGCGCGCGATCCCTGGTTCTTCTGGGATGGCCGCCGCGACAGCCTGTGGGCGCAAGCGCTGACGCCGCTCGAAAACCCGCTGGAGCAGGCGGGAAACCGCACCGCCTACGCGCATTACATCAAAGCGCGCTTCGGCGAACGCTATGAGCGCATCTTCGGGCCGCTGCCCGACCTTTCCGGCATGCCGTTGGATGCCAGCCCGCTTGGAAACGATGTCGAGAGGGCGGCCTGGAATGCCATGAGCGGCCCGCAGCGTGACGCTATCAACGGCGTCTTTGCCAATCTAGGCAAGGCGATTGCCGCCTTCGAACGCTCGATCGCGCCGGCGCCAACGCGCTTCGACCGCTTTGCGCTGGACCTCGCCACCGGTGCCGAGCCGAAGGGCGATGCTGTCTTTTCCAAACAAGAAATCCTTGGGCTTAAACTGTTCATCGGCAAGGCCAATTGCGTGACCTGTCACAACGGCCCGCGCTTCACCGACAACAGCTTCCACAACACCGGCGTGCCATCCGTTGCGGGCCTGCCGCCGGATCGCGGCCGTATCGATGCCGTGCACCAAGTCGAGGCGGACCCGTTCAACTGCTTCGGCGCCTATCGCGATGGCGACGCCAGCGCCTGCGGCGAGTTGCGCTTCATGGTCAAGGATGCGCCCGAACTCGTTCGCGCCTACAAGACGCCATCGCTGCGCGGAGCGGCAACGCGGCCGCCCTATATGCATACCGGGCAGTTTTCGTCGCTCGACGAGGTGGTGGCGCACTACGCCAAGGCTGCCCCCAGCGTCGAAGGGGTATCAGAGGTTCACCCGCTGGAGTTGTCGGATCGCGAGCGCGGAGCGCTGGTGGCGTTCCTGAAGACGCTGGCGGAGTGAGGTTGCCGGCGATAGGAATAGTTGAGCGAAGCGAGGCGAGTTGGTGCTGAAGCGAGCAAAGGAGGTTCTATGAGCCGGAGTATGATTCCCGTCGAGGAAAGCCGCCAAGGAATGGTTCAAGGATTCAAAATTCGCTGCCCAATATGAGGCATTGGAAGAAGAATTCGCAATCGCAGAGGCTTCGATCAAGGCTCGGTGCGAGAAACAGGAAGCCAAAGTCGTGGGGCGACCGCTGAGCGCCTAATTCCTTAAGCACGGACCGCATGCTTCGGCGATTGGCGCAAACATCCATCGCTTCGTCATCCTGGGGCGTAGCAAGGAGCGAA
>NZ_RZRK01000854.1:0-2558 GCF_003997835.1 Mesorhizobium sp. M7A.F.Ca.CA.004.12.1.1 | reverse complement strand
GCCCGAGCAGGCCTTGAGAGAAATTGCCGTTCCAGATCGCGGCGGCATGGACGCGGGGCGAATGACTTAAAAGGAAATTCAACGCCACGGATGCGCCCATCGAATGACCAAACAGGATGACCGGTCTGTTTGGCTGTTCGCTGGCGATGAGGTCATGGATGGCGCCGATATCGGCGATCACCTTGGCGGGGCCATCCCTGTCGGCAAATCTGCCGAGCGGCGCGTCGGGGGCTTTGGTCGCGCCATGGCCGCGATGATCGTGGACATAGACGTGGAAGCCGCGGGAGCCAAGAAAATCGGCAAAGCGGGCATAGCGCGCTGCGTGCTCGGCCAATCCATGATTGATCTGGACGACGGCGCGTGCCCGGCCGTCGGCCTGCCTGACGAAAAGATTGAGCTCGGCACCGGTCGGCGAGGCAACCACGCGCTGCTGGCTGAATGACATGCCGCCTGGTCCCGCCCTTGCATTATCGTCGTTGGCTTTGTTTGCGCCGGCCCACATTATGCGTCAATCCGGCAAACCCGCTTTTCGCGACGATGTTTCTTGCGTTTGGCCAGCAAAATATCGCAATTCTGACATGGAGACAGCTTCAGTCTGTCGCCCACTTGTCCAGCCGGGGATTTTCCATGCGTAGTGCTGTCATTTTCGGATTGGCCATGCTGGCGGCGTCGCTGGCCGGGGCGGCGCGTGCCGACGTCAAGATGAGCGGCAGCTTCGTCGCCGACGCTGCCTGTCCGGCGACGCAAGCGATCAAGAACGGCAAGAACCCCGGCAATGTCTCGACCGATGCCGGGAAGAGCTACCAGCTGCTTGCCGGCAACAAGGATGCGCCGACGCACTACCTTATCCTGGTGCCGGGCGCCGATCCGGAGCGCCGCTGGGTGAAGGTCAGTTGCGGCCATGTTTCCGGCAGCAGCGCGGCGACCGTGCCGGCCGCACCTGACGGCCAAGGCAAGCCGGCGGCGTCGGGAAAACCCGAATACGTCTTCGCGCTGAGCTGGCAGCCGGCGTTTTGCGAGACAAAGTCGAACAAGACCGAATGCAAGGCGCAGAACGCCGGTGATTTCGACGCGACGCATTTCACCTTGCATGGGTTGTGGCCGCAGCCGAACGGCAATTTCTATTGCCAGGCGACGGCGAGCGACAAGGCCAACGACAATCCGGCCCACTGGAAAGACCTGCCGCCGGTCAATCTGGACGCCAACACCCGCACGGAGCTCGATCAGGTGATGCCTGGAACGGCCTCCCACCTCGAGCGGCATGAATGGATCAAGCACGGCACCTGCTACGGCAAGAGCCAGCAGGACTATTTCTCCGACGCGCTCAACCTGATGCGCGCGGTGAACAGCTCGCCGGTGCGCGATCTCTTTGCCAAGAACATCGGCGGCAAGCTGACGGCGGACCAGATTCGCGGCGCTTTCGACACTGCCTTCGGCGCGGGGGCAGGCGACCGGGTGCGTGTGTCCTGTGTCATCGATCCGTCGAGCGGCAGGCGGCTGATCGGCGAACTGACGCTCGGCCTCGCCGGTCCGATCGGCCCGAACAGCGCGCTCAAGGACCTGCTGCTGGCTTCGGTGCCGACCAACAAGGCCGGCTGCCCAACCGGCAATGTCGACGCGATCGGCTTCCAGTAACTCTCAACAGAGGTACCGGACTGTCGCCCTGCCGTGCCCTGGTGCTATGCTGCGAGCGCATCATTCTGGCGGGGGCGGCAATGGATGGCATGACGAGCAGCGCGCTGGCGCGGCTGGCTTTCTGGGCCAAGGGCATGGTCTCGATAAACGATGCCCGCATGGAATGGCCGGGCTTTTCGTATACCGACGCCGAATGGGCACGCATGCGAACGCTCTCCGAACCGATCGGCGTCGGCACGTACCAGCTGTTCACGATCGTCAATGCGGTGATCTTCATCATTATCGCGGCGATCAGCATTTTCGGCGCCTTCCTGCCGCTGGCGACGTTGCTGTTTCCGGTGCCGGCGGACACCAGCGCGTTGAAATTCTCCTCGCTGCTGGCCGCTTGCGCTTTCTTGATCATCGGGCTCGGCCTGCCGATCTCGATGCGTCTTTCGGCCATGCTGGTCGGCGGCAAGACGATGCGAGCAGCACTTGTTTCCGCGCCCGGCGACGAGGCGTTGGCGTCGAAAGTCTCGTGGCAGATCAACCGCATCATGATGATCCTATGCGGCCTGCTGGTGCCGGGCATCCTGCTGTTCATTGCCTACGATATCGAGGCCGGGCCGATTATCACGGCGCTGAAATGGCTGGCGATCGCGCTGATGGCGGTTTCAACCGTGACGGGCATTCGACGGCAGAGGAAGTCGTAACGAACTAAATCCGCGCGGACTTTGTCCATGCAGCGGCCGTGTCGGCTTCGTGGCCGCCCGGCTCGCCGACGACGCGGTCGCGGCCGGTCGACTTCGCCTTGTAGAGACGCTGGTCGGCAAGCGCGAACAGGTCGGCTAGGCAGCGCGTGGTTTCGCTGACGCTGGAAACGCCGGTGCTGACGGTGAACTCGAATCGACTGGTGGCCGCTGAAGCCTTGATCGCATGGCGAA
>NZ_RZRK01000853.1:0-2558 GCF_003997835.1 Mesorhizobium sp. M7A.F.Ca.CA.004.12.1.1 | reverse complement strand
CTGGAAGAGTTGGCGAAATCGATCAACGCCACCAATTGAGTCAAGGCCACCAATTGAGTCAAGGCCAATGGACACCACGGCGCATGCCGCTGGCGTCAGATTTCGAGCAAGGCGTAGGGGCGGCCGCTTGGCTTGGCCACATGCATGGCGACGTTGTAGACCTTGGCTCCGCCAGGTGTTTGACCTTCGTAAGAACCGCGATGTGCATGACCGTGCACGACAGCACTAACCTGGAATCGATCGATCGTCTCCGCCAGGCGTGAAGAGCCCAGAAATGGAAATATCTCCGGCGGTTCTCCCGCGACTGTGTCGGCAATTGGCGCGTAGTGGAGGATCACCAGTGTGCGCTTCGCCCGCACCTGGCGCATCGCATTTTCAAGTCGCATTGCCTCGTTCACGCTTTCCGCGACCATCGTCTTGATCGCCGGTTCACCGAATGAGCCGAGCATGCGTGAGCCGAAGCCGCCTATGAATCCCTTCACGCCGACAAAACCCACCTCCTCGATTTCAACTGCCTGCCCGTCGAGGAGATGAACATGCGCCTGGCGCAGGATCTTCGTGACGTCTTCCACCGCACCAGACTCGTAGTCATGATTGCCGAGCACCGCCACGACCGGGATCGAGCAGTTGCGCAGATCCTCGGCCAGCATCTCCGCTTCACGAGGCTTGCCGAGATTGGTCAGATCTCCCGTGAGAACGAGAATGTCGGCTTCGCTCGATATCTCGCCGAAGAGGTCGCGATACGAGGTTTGCGCATCTTCCCGCACATGGAGATCCCCGACCGCGGCAACTTTGAGCGCGCGTGCGCCCTCCTTGGGCGCGCTGCTCTTGACGGGATCAGCCATCACGGAATTCTCCCACACCACCGACGCCGGCGAAGCCCCATTCCTTGACGTCGATTTCGTAATCGGTTTGCGAAAGCAGCCGCCCACGGCAGATCTTCATCCTTGGAGACGGCAACTGCCGTTGCTTGGCGAGGCGGTCGAGCAATTCATCGAGCAGCCACGCCGGGATATGATCGCGCTCGCTCGGATAGATCCACCTGAAATTGATAAGCTGCATCAACAGAACCTCCCAGTGAACCTCCAGATAAGAAAGCAGCCGGTGCCAATCGATCTGATCGCCCGCCTTGAGAATCGTATGAGCGATATCGGCGCCATCGTGTCGCCCTCTGTCCTGGATAAAGCATTTGGACCAGATGAGTTCGGTCGGGCCGATGATCCGCACCCTGCTGCCCAACAGCTCTGTTTGGCGGGCGTGTTCCAGCCACAGGTCGCCAACAGGCACCGTGCCGTTGGCCGAGCCGAATATGACGTCGAAGAAATGCGTGCCCTTGAACACCTTGCCGAGCCACCGGTCATCCTCGATTTCGACGGCATATCCAAGCTGCTTGAAATGAGCGAGGATCCGCGCGTAGTCGCCTGCCTTGCAGAAGATATCGAGGTCCTTGGTCTGGCGGGTGACACCCGTATAAGCGCTTACCGCGTAGGTCCCGGCGACCAGAAAGGGTATGTCGGTGGCGGTAAGCTCACGGATCGCTTCCGTGTAAAATACCTCCGCCTCGGCATTTTTGAGCGTCGGCGCCGCTTTTGCATCGATCTTGGGAAGCGAGACCAGAACGTTTTCAGGCAATGGACCATTGGTCATGAAACGATGACTCCGAATCCGGCAACCGGCAGTCGCCCGCTGTGGTAACAACGTGAACCTCGCCTGGTTCCGCTATCAGGCGACCAGCCAAGGTTCATTCTCGTCACGTACTGGAAATTTCGGGATCGCGCCTGCCGACGCAAGCCGCCCCAACGTCCTCGCCGGCAGCGCAATGTCGCCTCGAAATCGGCGCATGCCACCGCCAATGCCCCGTTGGCCCAAATTTGAAACACCAGGTGGGTGATCGATCTCGATTGTTTTAGAGTTTATTGGGCTTACCCAATCGGCACAAAGCTGAAGCCGGGGCGCTTGACTTAACCGCACCCGATCGGCGTGCGCTAAGCATCATCAGGATCCATCAAGGCATGACCCCCTCGCCTCCCTTTCTCGGCTTTCCAGACCGTCTCGCAGATGGTCACATGCCCCGCGCGGTGATCTTCGGGGCCGGTCACGGCAGCACTTATCCCGGCAAGGACAGCCGCGGCCATGCCTTGGCGGCGGATGCGATCCGCGTTGCGAGCCAGGACGATGCCGCGTTCGTCGAGCACTGGGATTTCGATCTCGGCGGCCCGCTGTTCGACGGCAAGCCGGCCTCTTGCATCGACGCCGGCGATATCTTGACCACCATGCATGACAATGCCGGCAACAGGGTCAGGATCGAGGCAAAAACGCGCGAAATCCTGGCATTGCCGGCCGTGCCGATCCTGATCGGCGGCGACTGTTCCATGACCATTCCCTTCCTCGCCGGCTTTGCGGAGCACGGGCCGGTCTGGGTCCTGCAGATCGACGCCCATATCGACTGGCGCGACGAGGTGTATGGCGAACGCCACGGCTATTCGAGCCCGATGCGCAGGGCGAGCGAGATGCCGCATGTCGCAGGCATGGTGCAAGTCGGCCTGCGCAGCGTCGGC
>NZ_RZRK01000852.1:0-2565 GCF_003997835.1 Mesorhizobium sp. M7A.F.Ca.CA.004.12.1.1 | reverse complement strand
CGATGACACGTCCATCTGGATTGTTCGGATTGACCATGATGGCAAGGTCGGCGTCCGCCAGGTCAGCGAAATCGCCGACCTCGGTCACCGCGTGCCCGGCGATCACTGCTGCGCGGGCATGTTCGGCGTAGGTCGGACCCAGCACCAGCGCCCTTCCGGGGGTAATCAGCGAGGCGACGCGCGGCAACAGGATCTGCGTGCCCGGTGCCGCCACGATATTGGCTGGCGACGGCGCCCCATAGGCACTGGCAGCGATCTCTGTCAGCTCACGCGTGCGCGCGGCTTCCGGCAACCGCGACAGCGAGGTGGCGGGCAGGTCGAAAAGCGGGTAGGAGTGCGGATTGATACCGGTCGAGAGGTCGACGAATGGCAGCAGGGCGTTGGGGAAAAGCGCCCTCGCGCGGCCAAGACTTCCACCATGGTCCACAACCGCCCCATTAAGAAGCTTCATGTCAGTCCTGATCGCTTTCCTGTCATTGGCCGTCGAATTCGCCCTCGGTTACCCCGATTGGCTGTTTCGCGCCATCGGCCATCCGGTGACGTGGTTCGGCAGGCTGATATCCTTTCTCGACCGCAGGCTCAACCGCGCCACTGATCCCGACGCGCTGCGTCGCAAGCGTGGTGTCCAGGCGCTGCTGGTCATCGTGCTGGTGCCGGCGATAATTGGCCTGGGCGTGCAGATCCTGTTCTGGTTCGTTCCCATGGGCCTGGTCATCACTGCCCTTCTGGCAACGTCGCTTCTGTCGCAGAAGAGCCTCTATGAGCATGTCGAGGCTGTGGCGGACGCGCTCGACACCGGTGGCCTCGCTCTGGCCCGCCTTGCCGTTTCGCGAATCGTCGGCCGCGACCCTGAAACGCTCGACAGGGCCGGCGTCTGCCGCGCCGCGATCGAGAGCCTGGCTGAGAATTTCTCCGACGGCATCGTCGCCCCCGCCTTCTGGACCGGCGTCGGCGGCCTGGCCGGCGGCGCCGCCTACAAGGCCGCCAACACCGCCGATTCGATGATCGGCCACCGCACCCCGCGCCACGAGGCCTTCGGCTGGGCGGCGGCGCGCTTCGACGACTGGATCAATCTGCCGGCGTCGCGGCTGACGGCGCTGCTGATCGTGCTGGCGGCGTTCTACGTCAAAGGCGCTGATGCGAAAAATGCCTGGCATGCGGTGTGGCGCGACGCGAAAAAACACCGCTCACCCAATGCCGGCTGGCCGGAAGCGGCGATGGCCGGTGCGCTCGGCCTGGCGCTCGCCGGGCCGCGCAGCTACGGCGGCGTGCTCGTGGACGACGTCTTCATGGGCGAAGGTGGGCGGCGCGAGGCCGACAGCGTCGACATAAGGCGAGCGCTGAAACTCTATCGCGTCGCCGACTATCTGCTGATCGCGCTGTTTGGGTTGGTCGCGGTCATGGTCATCGTGGCGTGATCTACTTCACCCTCCCCTTGTGGGGAGGGTAAGAAACGCTCAGAACTCGATCCCCTGCTGCGCTTTCACGCCTGCGGAAAAATGGTGCTTGGTCACGCCCATTTCGGTGACGAGGTCGGCGGCCTCAACCAGCGCCGGCTTGGCGTTGCGGCCGGTGACCACGACATGCAGGCCCTCACGCCGCGCCTTCAACGCCGCAACCACTTTGTCGAGATCGAGATAGTCGTAGCGCAGCGCAATGTTCAGTTCGTCGAGCACCAGCAGGCTGATCGACGGATCGGCCATCAGTTCGAGCACCTTGGCCCAGGCGGCTTCGGCGGCGGCGATGTCGCGCTTCAGGTCCTGCGTTTCCCAGGTGAACCCCTCGCCCATCGCGTGCCAGACGACGCGGTCGCCGAAGGCGGCGAAGGCGTCCTTCTCGCCGGTGTGCCACTTGCCCTTGATGAACTGGACAACGCCGACGCGCTTGCCGTAGCCGAGCATCCGCAGCGCCAGGCCGAAGGCAGCCGTGGTCTTGCCCTTGCCGGGACCGGTGTTGACGATCAGCAATCCCTTCTCGACCGTCTTGCTCGCCACCTCGGCATCCTGCACAGCCTTGCGCTTGGCCATCTTGGCGCGATGGCGCTCTTCGTCCTTATCGTCGATGTCGGTCATGTCATTTCACCTTGAGCGGCAGCCCCGCCACCATCAGCAGCACCGTATCGGCGACGGCGGCGACCTGCTGGTTGAGCCGGCCGGCGGCATCGCGAAACCGGCGCGCCAGTGCATTGTCCGGCACGATGCCTTGTCCGACCTCATTGGACACCACGAACCAGGGCCCGCGCGGCCGCGACAGCACCTCCGTCAATCGCCGGCATTCCAGCTCGAAATCGTGTTCGGCCAGCATGTGGTTGGTCAGCCACAGCGTCAGGCAGTCGACAAGCACCGGCCGATCCTCCGGCAAGGCGGCAAGCGTACCGGCGAGATCGAGCAGTGCGTCGATGGTCGTCCAGCCTTCGCCGCGCCGCGATCGGTGCAACGCGATGCGTTCATGCATCTCGTCATCATAGGCTTGCGCCGTGGCGATATAGGTCCAGGGCGGCGGCAAGGCGGTCGCCAAAATTTCGGCGTGCGCGCTCTTTCCGGGGCGCGCCCCGCCGCTGAGGGA
>NZ_RZRK01000851.1:0-2573 GCF_003997835.1 Mesorhizobium sp. M7A.F.Ca.CA.004.12.1.1 | reverse complement strand
GTCGGGTACACGGCGACCTTCGAGGCTGCCTCGCCGACCGCATGCGCTGACAGCACCGCCCGGTCGAGCTTTGCCAGGTCGACCTGACGGGCAGCGGTTTCCGCCGCCGAGACATTGTCGAGCGGCAGGCCCAGCCGCAGCAGCGCATGGGCGACGGCGCGATAAGTGAGGCCGGTGTCGAGCAGGTTGAGGTGGTAATGGTCGGACAGCCGTCGCGCCAGCGTGCCTTTGCCGGCACCGGCGGGGCCGTCGATGGCGACTATCGTCATAGTTTTCCCGATTTATCGAAGTTCATCGTCTTTCTTTCCGGAATTGTCCATGAATTCTCTAATATTATGTGAGCACATTTTTAAGAAGTAATAGCCAAATGAGGAAATCCGATACAGCTCAACAGAGCATACTATGGTGCTATCTCTCATTTCAAACGAAATATCCTTTTTTTTCAATTAGAGACAAATTCCTAAGTACGGCGATATCAACTTTTATACCTTCATTATAAACGTCTTGCATATAGTTTAACGCGCCAAATTCTTTGCTCGATACAGAGGCGCTCATGTAGAAGGAGCCGGGTCCGGGCAAAATGCATTGTGCAAAATAAAAAAATGACTCGTAAGGATCATCAATCGAAATGAGTCTACGAATAGCCCCCGCAAGAATTAACGTTCTACGGGGATGATGAATAATCGGCGCCTCTGATACGATCGAATTTACTCGATCTCTGTACTGCCGATCTTCCTGGTCGGTTTTGTATTCTTTCTCATCTGTCGCGTTCCCTATCCAGAATATTCTCTCCAAGAGGCCAGCCTGATTTGAAGAGAGCTCAGATAGTACGTTTACGAGATGGGGGGATATCCCGCTGCCTGTCGCTGCGCTGGCAATAAGCTCCGCCCATCTTTCCATCATTTCAGCATCATCAGGGCTCTCGAGAGAGGCTTTCTCGAGAGCGGGAATCAATACCTTGTTAGGAATTGGACTAAATTGGCCGCTTTCTATGTCTAGGCGCTTTCGGGCAATCTTGGCTATCTCGACTAGAACGTCCTCCCGTTGAAGCCGAATCTGATCTGCGCGCAAACCACGAGCCTCTGATATCGGTCGGATGATATCCGTCAAGGCATCTAGCAAGCGACCGGAAGATTGGGGCGGAATTTCCGCCTTTATCTCAGCTTTGGCTCCTATGCCAACGTCGATATTTATCCCTACCTTCTTACCAGACTCGCTCTCGCCCATTTTATCGCCCTCAAGCTCCAATCTCCGCGCCCAGCCCCGTCATCAGCCCCATGAATTCCGGAAAGCTGGTCGCGATCATCGCCTGATCGTCGATGGTCACCGGCTTTTCGGTCGCCAGCCCCATCACCAGAAAGCTCATTGCAATGCGGTGGTCGAGATGGGTCTGCACCGTCGTGTCCTGGCCGTTGGGATGGCCGCCAAGCCCCTTGCCGCCCGGTTTGCCGCGCACGGCAAGCGAAGCCTCGCCCTCGGTGCAGTCGACACCGTTGAGCTTCAGACCATTGGCGACGGCAGACAGCCGGTCGGACTCCTTCACCCGCAGCTCCTCCAGCCCCTGCATCAGCGTTTCGCCCTCGGCGAAGCTGGCGGCGACCGCGAGCACTGGGTACTCGTCGATCATCGACGGCGCCCGCTCGGGCGGCACGATGACGCCCTTCAGCTCGGAGTAACGCACGCGCAGATCGGCGACATCCTCGCCGCCGGCATTACGCGGGTTGAGGATGTCGATCTTGCCGCCCATGTCCTGCAGCGTCAAAAGCAGGCCGGTGCGGGTCGGGTTCATCAGCACGTTCTCGATTGTGATGTCCGAACCCGGCACGATCAGTGCGGCCACCAGCGGGAAGCCGGCCGAGGACGGGTCGCCCGGCACGGCGATGGTCTGGCCGGTCAGCTTGCCCTGGCCTTCGATGAAGATGTGGCGCACGCCGCGTTCGTCGGTCTCGACCGACAGATTGGCGCCAAACCCCTTCAGCATCTTTTCGGTGTGGTCGCGCGTCATGACGGGTTCAATGACTGTGGTGATACCGGGCGTGTTGAGGCCGGCGAGCAGCACTGCGGACTTCACCTGCGCCGAGGCCATCGGCACGCGATAGGTGATCGGCGCGGCATGCTTCGGTCCATGCAGTGTGATCGGCATGCGGTCGCCCGGTGTCGCCTTCAGCACCTGCACGCCCATCTGGCGCAAGGGTTCGAGCACGCGGCCCATCGGCCGGCCCGACAGCGAGGCATCGCCGATGAAGGTCGTCTCCATGTCATAAGTGCCGACAAGGCCCATGGTCAGCCGCGAGCCGGTGCCGGCATTGCCGAAATCGAGCGGGCCTTCCGGCTGCAGCAGCGCCCCATTGCCGGTGCCGCGGATCACCCACTCGTCGCCGTTCTTCTCGATATGCGCGCCCATTGCCTTCATGGCCGCACCCGTGCGCATCACGTCCTCGCCTTCGAGCAGGCCGGTGATGCGGGTCTCCCCGGAGGCGAGGCCGCCGAACATGAAGGAACGGTGCGAGATCGACTTGTCGCCCGGCACGCGCGCGATGCCGGAAAGGGCTGGGGATTGGCGGGCGGTGGCC
>NZ_RZRK01000850.1:0-2573 GCF_003997835.1 Mesorhizobium sp. M7A.F.Ca.CA.004.12.1.1 | reverse complement strand
GTACCAACTGGAACACGGCGCAGAACGTGTACCTCTATGCGCCCGACGATTTGCGCGCTGAGGGCGATCGAGTGGTCGTCGTCCAGCACAGTGTCATCTCCGACACCAGCGGTGTCGCACCGGCACTGCTGGCCGCGGCCTATCCGAACGGCGATCCCTTCGACGCGGCGGACGTGCGCAACGTCGAGGTCGACCTGCGTGACAACGACACGCCCGGAATCTATGTCACCGAGGTGACGCCCGGCACGAACACCGAAGATGGCCGCTCGCTGGTCATCGAAGGCAATGCCACGACCAAGCTGAATGACGAACTGCTGGTGCAGCTCGCCAAGGCGCCCGACGCGGGCGACACGATCGTCGTCAAGTTGTACGTCAACGAGTTCAGCGACGAAAACATCATGATCTACGACGTCGATGATCCGAACGGTCTCGACAACCGCATGTTCAAGGGTGCCGACGGCTACTGGCGCATCACTTTCGACAGCGGCAACTGGAACGATGCGGTGCGCGTCGGCATCGAAGCGCGCGACGACATCCCGCGTGAGGACCCGCACACGGCGGCGATCTTCTTCCAGCTCGACCAGGCGCTGACAGTCGACGCCAACCACAACTATGTCTTCCCGAACCTGCGCTCAGGCCCGGGCTATGTCGACATCGACGTGATCGACAATGACAGCGCCGGCGCGGTTGTGCTGGAGAGTGAAGGCAATACGCTGCTCAACGGCGATGGATCGGACACCGACGACTATACGATCCGGCTGACCAAGGCGCCGTCGACCAACGTCAGCGTCGCGGTACTAACGGACGGTCTGGCGGATGTCGTTAGTGTCAATGGCGTCGCGGTCACGCCCGGCTCCGGATACAGCATCATTGGCGGCCTCAGGCCAACGCAGATATTCGACGGCAATCTTGTCTTCTCCAACGAAGGTGGCTTGGGCAAGATCACGCGTAGCACCGGTGCCGATCTCGGCAGCTTCGTCGATGAAGGCTTCTTCGTCGGCCAGCAGATACGCATCGGCAATGCCGGCGCCGGCAGCGGCGACTATTTCATCACCTCGATCGATGCGGACGGAAAGTTCTTCAAGGTCGACAGGCTGTTGGCAGCGACAGGCGCGAAGGACGACGTCATCCTGTCCGATCTGGCGCGGGACGGCGAGTACACCGGCAATATCCGCTTCGAGCAGGTCATGGAAGGACTTGTGCCGACCTACCGGATCACCATCGCCGGACTTGGCGACAAGGACGATGGCTGGCTGTCATTCGGTTTCCTCGAAGGACAGTGGATCCGCGTGTTCGATACGGCCGACAATCTGATCGGCGACTTCAAGATCGCGATCATCCGCGGCGACAACGACACCAAGGACACCTCGATCCAGATCACCGGCACCAATGTCGCGCAGATCCTGCCGCATCTCGGCGCCACGCTGAACGATGTGCACGTGGTTCGCACCGCGGCCCTGGCCGTGTTCACGCCGGCCAACTACTACCAGCAGCAGACGGTCGAACTGCGCGCCGACACCGAATACGAAGTGCCGATCACCCGCGAAGGCGTCAAGGTTTTCCCGGTTTCCGGCCATTACCTGTCCAAGCTGCGCGGACCGTTGGCTGTCGAGGGCGGCGTCACCGGCGCCGACCGTTCACTCGAGAACGGCCTCAAGCTGCCAGGCGAAGCCGACGACTTCCTGATCGCGATCGGCCAGCAGCCGCCGGAATCGCAACAGATCGACGTGCTGAACATCTTCAACGACACCAGCAAGGAAGATGTCGGCGGCGTGATGACGGCGACGACGCTCACCGGCTTCAACATGGCTGACAATCTAAGCCTGGGGCTCGGTGTGACCGGCGATCCGACTTTCGGTGAATCCGGCTTCTTCCCGGGTGGCATCAGCTTCGGACGCATCAGCGTCGACCAGAACGGCGATTTCGGCACCGACAGCACCAAGAGCACCATCGAGGTGGTCAATCTGATGCTCGGTGAAGGCAACGACAAGCTCGTCATCGAGGGCACGCTCAATCCTGCGCCGCCGGTGCAGGTGACGAGCACGTTCGACATAACGCCATCCGGCGTCAACGGCGGCACCATCGTGCGCACCGGATTCGACTGGAAAGCGATGGGCTTCCTCGTCGGCCAAACGGTGAAGATCGACAACCTGCCGGGCGTCTGGACGATCGTCGCCATCAATGATGCGCTGATCAATCCGGCCAATCCGGCCGAAGGCGCGGATCCGAATGACAACTCGATCCTGGTTCTGAGCGGACCGACGCTGGCCAGCGTGGCGGACGGGCCGCACACCATCACCGCCTTCGATAAGGATGTGATCACGCTCAACAAGTCGGTGGATGTGGCCACGACGACGGCGGGCGGCATTATCACGCGCACCGACGGCGGCAACTGGGCCGGCTTTGCGGTCGGGGACTTCATCTCGATCGCCGAAGACTTTGCGCAGGGCGAGTATCAGATCGTGGCGATCGCCGGCGCGGTCATGCGCGTCATCGGCGGACAACTCGCGCCGGTCTCGGAAGCACCGCGCACCATCAATCGCATCAACCCCGTGACCAACGCCGTGCTGCAG
>NZ_RZRK01000084.1:0-12074 GCF_003997835.1 Mesorhizobium sp. M7A.F.Ca.CA.004.12.1.1 | reverse complement strand
GATGTGCAGAACGCCATCGCCGAGCAGAATGTCCAGGTGGCGGCCGGCAAGATCGGCCAATCGCCGGCACCCGCCGGCACCGCCTTCGAGATGCAGGTCAACGCCGTCGGCCGGTTGAGCGATCCAAAGGAATTCGGCGACATCGTCGTGCGCGCCAACACCGACACCGGCTCGCTGGTCAGGCTGCGCGACGTCGCCCGCATCGAGCTCGGCGCACTGCAATATTCGTCGTCGGCCTTCTTCGGCAAGGACCCGACCGTGGTGCTCGCCGTCTACCAGATGCCCGGCTCCAACGCGCTCGATCTGCAGCAGCGCGTCAAGGACAAGATGCAGGAGCTGTCGGGCCGCTTCCCGAAGGGCGTGTCCTATGCAATGCACTACGACACGACGCGCTTCGTCTCGGCGTCGATGCATGACGTGCTGATCACGCTCGGCGAAGCGCTGGTGCTGGTCGTCGCCGTGGTGTTCCTCTTCCTGCAAAGCTGGCGCACGACGATCATCCCGACCATCGCCATTCCGGTGTCGCTGGTGGCGACGCTGGTCGTCATGGAGATGCTCGGCTTCTCGCTCAACATGCTCTCCCTGCTCGGCATGGTGCTGGCGATCGGCCTCGTCGTCGACGACGCCATCGTCGTGGTTGAGAATGTCGAACGACAGCTGGAGGCCGGACTCAAGCCGCTTGCGGCGACCAAGGCCGCAATGCGCGAGGTCACCGGACCGATCATCGCCACCACCGCGGTGCTGATGGCGGTGTTCGTGCCGGTCGCCTTCATTCCCGGCGTCTCCGGCAAGCTCTACAACCAGTTCGCGCTGACGGTGGCGATTTCCGTCGGCATCTCGGCCTTCAACTCGTTGACGCTCAGTCCCGCGCTCAGCGCGGCCTTCCTGCGGCATCGCGGCGAGACGCAGTTCGCCCCGTTCCGCTGGTTCAACACCGGCTTCGACAGGCTATCGCACGCCTACGCCAATGGCGTACGCATTCTCATCCGCTTGCGCTGGATCATGCTCGGCCTGTTCGCGGCCGGCCTGGTCGCCACCTACTTCGTCTGGCAGCGCCTGCCCTCGACCTTCCTTCCGGTCGAGGACCAGGGCTATTTCTTCGTCGTCATCCAGTTGCCCGACGGCGCGTCGCTGGAACGCACCGACGCGGTGGCGCAGAAGGCGCGTGACATCCTGCAGGCGACGCCCGGCGTCGAGATTGTCGGCTCGATCAGCGGCCTGAATTTCCTGACCAGTGCGGCGCAGTCGAATTCGGCGGTCGAATTCGCCATCCTGAAGCCGTGGGAGGAGCGCGGCCCCGACCAGAGTGCATCGAAGCTCGTCGCCGATGTGCGCGGCAAGCTGATGCAGATTCCGGAAGCTTTCGCGCTGAGCTTCGATCCGCCTTCTATCCCGGGTATCGGCACCACAGGCGGCTTCGAATTCGTCGTCGAGGATCTGACCGGCCGCGGCAGTTCAGCCCTCAACGATGCGACGCAAGCCGTGATCGCCGAGGCGCGCAAGCAGCCCGAAATCAACCCGCAGCAGCTGTTCTCGCCATTCTCGACCTCGACGCCGCAGTTCAACTACGACCTCGACCGCAGCAAGGCCAAACTGCTCGGCCTCAATCTGCCCGATGTCTTCAACACGCTGCAGATCTATCTCGGCTCGCTCTACGTCAACGACTTCAACCTGTTCGGCCGCACCTTCCGGGTGACCATCCAGGCCGACAAGGATGCACGTGCGGGTGCCGCCGACATTTCGCGGCTCTATGTGCGCAATGCCTCCGGCGGCATGGTGCCGCTCTCGACGCTGGGCAAACTCGTGCCCTTCGTCGGCCCGGAGACGGTGCCGCATTACAACAACAATGCCTCGGCCTCGATCAATGGCGGTGCCGCACCCGGCTTTTCCTCGGGCCAGGCGGTTGCCGCGATGGAACGGGCCGCCGCCATTGCGCTGCCAAGGGATTTCGGTTTCGAATGGACCGGCATCACCTTCCAGGAGCTCAAGGCAGGATCGATCGCGTCCGTCGTCTTCGGCCTCGCCATCGTCTTCGTCTTCCTGATCTTGGCGATGCAGTATGAGAGCTGGGCGATGCCGTTCATGGTGCTGTTGGCGGTGCCACTGGCCCTGTTCGGCGCCTTCGTGGCCCTGTTGCTGCGTGGCATGCAGATCGACGTCTACTCGCAGATAGGCTTCGTCATGCTGATCGGCCTGGCGGCCAAGAACGCGATCCTGATCGTCGAATTCGCAAGGCGACGGCGCGAAGAAGGCCTCAGCATCGTCGACGCGGCGATGGAGGCGGCACGGCTCCGGCTGCGGCCGATCCTGATGACGGCTTTCGCCTTCATCCTCGGCGTGCTGCCGCTGATGTTTGCCACCGGTGCCGGCGCGGCAAGCCGGCAGTCGATCGGCACCACCGTGTTCGGCGGCATGGTCGCAGCGACCATCCTGTCGCTGGTGTTCGTGCCGGTGTTCTACGCGGTCATCGAGCAGCTGCGCGAACGCCGCGGCAATGACGAGCCCGCCTCTCAAGACAATGAACCAACGACTGAGCCCGCCTTGCGCCCCCTGGCGGAAGCGGCCGAATAAGATTGGAGACTGATCATGCGTAAATGGAAAATCGCGTTGGGAACGGCCGTCGCGCTGGGAGCGATCTCGGTGGCCAGCGTCCACCTGCTCGACATGGGCAACCTCAGCCTCAATGCCGGCACGGCCGCGGCGACGCCTGCTCCGGCGGCATTCGTCATGCCGGTGCCGGTGGTTAGTGTCGTCAAGAAGACGATCCCGATCTACCTGGACTATGCCGCGCGGACGGAACCGATCCGCAGCATCACCTTGCAGGCCAGGATTCCGGGCTATCTGCAGGAGCAGACCGCAGCCGACGGCGTCGACGTCCGGCAAGGCGATCTTCTCTACAAGATCTCGCCTGACGACTTCCAGGCGGCTCTCGACCAGGCCAAGGCGCAAGTGCAGCGCGATACGGCGACGCTCGACTATGCCCGCTCCAACCTCGGTCGCGGCACCGAGCTCGCCAAGAGCGGCTACCTCGCCAAGGACGGCTTCGACCAGCGCACCAGCACCTTGCGCGAGGCACAGGCGTCGCTGGCGGTCAATCAGGCGGCGGTCCGCACGGCAGAGCTCAATTTGAGCTACGCTGAAATCCGGGCGCCGTTTGGCGGGCGTCTCGGCCGCAACCAGGCTTCGGTCGGAACGCTGGTCAGCGTTGCCGGCACCGTGCTCAACACGCTGGTGCAACTCGATCCGATCTATGTCACCTTCAACCCGAGCGAGACGGATCTGGCCGAGATCGAGCAAGCCCGCGCGAACGGCCCGATCGAAGTGGAGGTGCTGCTCCCCGGCCAGACCGAGGCCAGCCAGAAGGGCGAGCTTACCTTCATCGACAATTCGGTCGACCGCTCGACCGGCACGATCACGGCGCGCGCAACGATCGGTAACGGCAAGTTCACGCTGCTGCCCGGCCAATATGTTCGTGTCCGGCTGCATGTGAGAGAGCAGGCCGACGCGCTGATGGTGCCGCAGACGGCGCTGGGCTCGAGCCAGCTCGGCAAATATCTCTATGTCGTCGGCAAGGACAACACGGTCGACCAGCGGCTGGTTTCGCTCGGACCGACGAGCGGCGGTCAGGTCGCCATCCTCAGCGGCGTCGCCGAGGGCGACCAGGTGATCACGGGCAATCTGCAGAAGATCGGACCCGGAGCGCCTGTATCGCCGATACCGGAAAAGCCGGCCACCTGAACACCCCCGTCAGGACCCGGCTTCAGCGCGGCGCCCCGACCTTCCCACAGGTCGCGGGCGCCGCTCGACTGAGCAGTTCCACCAGACCGGCAACATCGGCGCGGTCGGCCTTGGCCACCGGCATGAATGCACAGTAGGGATGCCCGAGGCGCACGGAGACGGAGGAGAGCGCAATCAGCCGACCGGCCTCCAGATCGGCGCGCGCCATGACCCGCTGGCCAAGCGCGATGCCCAGGCCCAGCCTTGCCGAGGCGATCGCAAGGCTGGACAGGCCGACGCGCCGCCCGTGCGACGGGTCGGGTGAGCGGCTGCCGCCGGAGGCCGCAAACCAGTCAGCCCAGGTCGGGTGCGAGGCATAGTTCGGCCCCCAATTGGTGTGGATGAACTGGCTCTCGTGCAAATCCGCCAGACTGGTATCGCCATTGCCGTGCCGGTGCCAGAATTCCGGTGCGCAGACAGGCAGGACGTCGTCATGGACGAGACGGACGAGTTTCAATCCGGGATAGTGATAATCGCCATAGCTGATGCGCAGGTCGATGTTCTGGCGCATCAGGTCGACCGGATCGTCCTCGACCCGAACGTCGATCGCCATCTGCGGAAAGGCATCGAGAAGTACCGCCAGCCTCGGCGCCAGCCACAGTTCGGCCAGCGAGAACGGCACGCTGACGACCAGGCGCGTCCGCATCCCGCCCTCCAGCATACGCTGGCCTATAGCGGCGATGTCTCCCAAAGCCTTCGCGGTCTGCGGATAGATAGCGTGGCCGGCATCGGTGAGCGCGATGCGGTTGCCGGTGCGCACGAACAATTGCTTGCCGAACCAGTTCTCAAGATTGCGTATCTGCTGGCTGACCGCTGCAGAGGACACGCCGAGTTCAGAAGCGGCCAAGGTGAAGCTGCCGGCACGGGCGGCAACTTCAAAAGCCTTGATCGCATTCAGCGGCGGCAACCGTTCCACAACAGATCCATAAGTTTTTCTTGCTCAATCCTAATTATTTTCGACGTTGAGAGAAAGATTTTTTTGCCGTCTCATAGGCTCGAAACCTTCGGAGCCATGACGATGAAAGACATCCTCGATCTCGACCGCTATCCGCTCGACCGCGAAGGCAGCGCCGAATGGCAGCGCCTTGTCGAACAATCCGTCGCCGCGCTCGAAGCCGACGGCATGTTCAATCTGGAAGGGTTTTTGCGCCCCGGCGTGGCGGAACAAGCCGTGCGCGAAATCCAGCCGGTGATGGCCGCGCGCTCGCATGTGCACAAGCGGATGCACAACATCTACTTCAAGCCTGACATTCCCGAGCTTGCACCCGACCATCCGGCGCTGCGCAAGGTGGAGACCATCAGCCACACCGTCTGTGCCGACCAGATTCCGGCCAGCGTCGTGCTCGCCATCTACGAATACGAACCGCTGCTGCGCTTCCTGGCGGCGACGATGGGCAAGACCAGGCTGCATGTCATGCAGGATCCGTTGGCGCGAACCAATGTCATGGCCTATCGCGCCGGCGAGGCTTTGAACTGGCATTTCGATCGCTCCGAATTCACGACGACGCTGCTGCTGCAGGCAGCGGAATACGGCGGCGACCTCGAATACCGCACCGATCTGCGATCTGACGGCAATCCCAACTATGACGGCGTCGCAAGGCTGCTGGACGGGCGCGATCCCGATGCAAAGATCCTGCGCATGAAGCCCGGCACGCTGAATGTCTTCCGCGGCAAAAACACCGCGCATCGCGTCACCACGGTCGAAGGCGAGCGCGAGCGCATGATCGCGGTGTTTTCCTACTATGAAAAGCCCGGCGTGGTGTTCAGCCCCGAGGAGCGGGTCGGCTTCTACGGCCGTGCCGCCTGAGACCGAAAGGCCGACATGCCAACGGCCCCCAAGAATCCGAAGATGACCTCTTGTTAGATTGTCGACAATCTGCTTGTCTTGCTTTCGATTTCCCTGGGAGTGGCCGAATGGCGAAAGCGGATTTCAGTCCGATTGCGGACACGACGCGACGCGCCGAGATCGTCGCGCTGTTGCGGCGTGCGATCCTGACCGGGCAGCTCGCACCCGGCCAGAAGCTCAACGAGCTGCGGATTTCCGAACAGATGCGGGTCAGCCGCGCGCCGTTGCGCGAGGCAATGCGCGAACTGGTCCAGGAAGGCATCCTGACCAGCATCCCCTATGCCGGCACCTTCGTCATCGAGGTCACAGCCAAGGACATCGACGATGCCTATTCGTTCAACAAGGTGATGGACGAGCTGGCCATCGAGCGGGCGTGGCCGCTGCGCGACCAGCGCTTCTTCGACGAGCTCGACCGGCGTCACGAAGCCGTGAAGCAGGCGACCCGTGCGTTGGACACGACACGCCAAATCGAAACCGCGCTGCAACTGCATGGCCTGATCTACGAATGGGCCGACAATTCGGTGCTGCTGGAAACCTGGCAGCGGCTGACCAGCCGGCTGCAGATGTATTTTGCGCTCCACCAGCATGCCCGCAATGAGCCGGTGCCGGCCGAAGACGTTCACGAAACCTATGTGCGGTTGCTGAAGGGCAAGGACATGCGTGCAGCCCAGCGCCATGCCAGGGAGCACATCGATCTCGATTTCGAGGAGTTGCTTGCCTATGCGCGCGGCCTCGAACAACGCCCGTCGAGGGGCGCCTGACCCGTTCCCCACCATCACAGACAGCGGACAAGACACGTGCAGATCGAAACCATCAAGGCCTACCATGTCGTGCAGCCCTTCGTGGACGGGCCATACCGCATGTCGAAGGGGCGCGAGGCCGACGCTTTCGACGCGGTGATCGTGTCCATTGCATCAGACAGCGGTATCACCGGCTGGGGCGAGATGGCGCCGCTCGGCAATTTTTACTCGGCAGCCTTCCCGGCCGGCGTTCGCGCCGGCGTGGTCGAGATCGCGCCGCATCTGATCGGCCATGATCCGCGCGGACTAGCCAACATCGGCCGGCTGATGGACACGGTGTTCAAGGGTCATCCCTACATCAAGTCGGCGCTCGACATGGCCTGCTGGGATCTGGCGGGGCGCGCCGCCGACGTGCCGCTGGTAACGCTGCTCGGCGGCAAGGAAAGCGACACCGCAGAACTCTACAAGGTCGTCACGCACGGCAGCGTCGACGCCATGGCCGCGCTGGCCAAGCGCATCGTCAAGGACGGCTTCCACCGGCTACAGGTCAAGGTCGGCGGCAATGTGCATGACGACATCGAGCGTGTCACCGCGGTCGCCGCCTCGGTGCCGAAAGGCACGGTCATCTTCTGCGACGCCAATGCCGGCTGGACGCCCTATCAGGCGCGCCAGTTCGCCGACGCCACGCGCGCCATCGACTACACGTTCGAGCAGCCCTGCACCACGATCGACGAGAACATGTCGGTGCGCCGCATGCTCGACAAACCGATGGTGCTCGACGAATCCGTCACCTCGCTCGAGGCGATGCTGGAAATTCATCGCCTGGGTGCGGCCGACGGGCTGACCCTGAAGATCTCGCGCCTTGGCGGCGTGACGAAGACGCGCCAGATCCGCGACGTTGCCGTCGACCTCGGCTTCATGATCACGGTCGAGGACACGGGCGGCGCCGAGATCGACACCGCGGCCATGGCGCATCTGTCGCTGTCGACGCCGGAAGAGCGCCGGCTGCATGCCATCGCCTTCCATGAATGGGTGACGGTGCGCACGGCGTCGAACATGCCGCCGGTCACCGGCAGCCGCATGGGCATTCCGGACGGACCGGGCCTCGGCATCGACGTCGTTCCCGACCTGCTGGGCAAGCCTTTCTTCGAGGTCGGCCGCTGAGATGAAGATCCGCAGCATCAAAGCCACGCCGATCAATCTGCGCCTCGAAGCACCCTATGCCTGGGTGTTCGGCGAACTCGACGGATTTTCGCCGACCATTGTTGAAGTCGAGACCGAGGATGGCTTGATTAGCCTCGGCGAAGCGCCGACGCCAGCGGCGGCCGCGATTATCAACGATGTCCTGGCGCCACGGCTGGTCGGCCGCGATGCCTTCGACATCGCCGGCGCCGAGCATGTCTGCCTGCCCTTTTGGACCGGCGTGCAGTCGATCAACGACCGCACCCGCATCATGGCCTTCGGCGCCATCGAGATGGCGTTGTGGGACCTGCGCGGCAAGGCGTGGAACCAACCGCTCTACCAGTTGCTTGGCGGCGCTGTGCGCAAGGATATCCCGTTCACCGACTATTTTTCGCTGCGCGGTGATGGACCAAAGGTGAAGGGCGAGACGACGCCGGAAGAAGTCGCCGATTATTGCGTCGAATTGCACGAGACGCATGGAACGACCTTCTTCGAAGGCAAGTTCTCGACCGAAGATCCGAAAGTCTCGCTCAGGATGGTCGAGCTGATCCGCAAGAAACTCGGCGACGATGCGATGATCCGTATCGATTCCAACCAGGCTTATTCACTCAGCACCGCGCGGCGGCTGGCGCGCCCGCTGGAAGAGTTGGGCGTGCGCAACTGGGAGGATCCGGTGGCGACCATCGAGGAGATGCGCGAATTGCGGCGCCATTGCTCGATCCCGTTCTCGACCCACAACATCGACATTGCGCGCGCCATGGAAACCAAGGTTCCGGACGCGTTCGTCGGCAACCCGACGACGCATGGCGGCATCGGCCGGCTACTGCGCTTCGTTGGCGCCTGCGAGCACGCCGGCATCGATTTCTGGTGCTACAGCGGCGACAGCGGCATCGGCAGTGCCGCCTATCTGCACCTGTGCGCGGCACTTGGCTGGATCAGGGAGCCGAACCAGTCGCTGTTTCGCATGCTGCCGATGGATGTCACCGAGGAAGGGCCGTTTTCGCCGAGAAACAATTTCGTGCGCGTTCCGGAAGGTCCTGGTCTCGGCGTCACCTTGTCGCGCGAAAACCTCGCTGCCTGTCACAGAGACTTTACCGAGAAAGGACCGTGCAACAAGTATCATGACCCGGCAAAGCCCGGAACCTATCGCCGTTTGCCGCTGAACTAGACGGCGGCAGCCGGCCAGACAGCGGCCAAGAGACGAGAAGCCAACCGCGCGACTTCGGTCAGGAAGGTTGGACAAGACGATGGAGCAGTGCAGCCAGGAAGCCGGCGCGTCCACGCCACGACTGGATGGACCGGACAAAACCGCATGCTAAGGTTTCGGTCGACAGACCTCTCTGGCGGCCGAAAAATGGAGCAATCCACGAAATTTCGTCAACCATAAGAAATAGGGGAAAGGGTAAAAACCCATGAGCAAGAACTTTGGCATTCTCGACCTGATCCGGCGCAATCGCACGCCGCTTGAAAATCACCTGATCGACGGCCTTGTCGACGGTCGTGTCAGCCGCCGCGACTTCGTCCGTCACGGCAGCCTGCTCGGCCTGTCGCTGCCGCTGCTGGGCCGTATCGGCATGGCCGCCGGCCTCGGCGGCATGCCGTCGCTGGCGCGTGCCCAAGGCGCACCCGGCGCCACCATCCGTGTCGCCAGCAGCGTGCCGGCAGCAACGATCGACCCAGTCACCATTGCGGACGCCGGCGGCCTGCTGGTGATGCAGCAGGTTGCGGAATTCCTTTGTGTCGACGGCCCCGACCTGGTGCTGCAACCGGCGCTGGCCGAGAGCTGGAAGCCGAACGACAACGGCACGGTTTGGACCTTCAAGCTGCGCAAGGGCGTAAAATTCCACAGCGGCGGGGAGATGAAGGCCGACGACGTCGTGGCCAGCATCGACCGCCTTGCCGATCCGGCAAACTCGTCCAACGCGCTGTCGGTGTTCAACGGCATCCTGCAGAAGGGCGCCTCCAAGAAGGTCGACGACTACACGGTGGAATTCCACCTCGATGCGCCGAACGGCAACTTCCCCTACATGCTGTCGTCCGACAACTACAACGCCGTCATCATCCCGGCGAGTTACAAGGGCGACTACGAGAAGAGCTTCGACGGCACCGGGCCGTTCAAAATTGAGAAATACACGGCAAAGGTCGGCGCCTCCTTCGTCCGCAACGAGGATTATTGGGGTCCGAAGGCACTGCCGGAACGCACCGAATTCACCTTCTTCACCGATATGCAGCCGCAGATCCTGGCGCTGCAGGGCGGACAGGTCGACATCATCAACCAGATGCCCGTGCTGGCCGGCGTCGCTCTGCTCAACGATCCGAACGTCGACATCATCAGCCTGAAGTCGTCGGCCCATCAGCAACTGCACATGCGCTGCGACGAGGGCCCGTTGAAGGATGCGCGCGTGCGCCGTGCCATTGCGCTCTGCCTCGATCGCGACAAGCTGGCCGCCGGCCTGATGAAGGGACGCTCCGCTCTGGGCAATGACAGCCCGTTCGCCGCCGTCTACCCTTCGACCGATACGAGCGTGCCGCAGCGCAAGCAGGATATCGCCCAGGCCAAGCAGCTCATGGAAGCAGCCGGCCTTGGCCAGGGCTTCAAGATAACCCTGACCACCGAACGCTACCTGGAAATCCCTGAATACGCCCAGCTGATCCAAAACTGGGTCAAGGAGATCGGCGTCCAACTCGACCTCAACATCCTCGACCAGAGCGGCTATTACGGAGACGCAGTGTTCGGCAAGTCGAACTGGCTGGATTCGGTGATGGGTATCACCGACTACGGCCACCGCGGCGTGCCGAACGTCTATCTCGCGGCACCGCTGAAGAGTGAAGGCACCTGGAACGCGGCACACTTCAAGAACAAGGACTATGACGCGCTGGCGACCAGCTACATCGCGGCCCTCGATCTCGAGGCGCAGAAGGCCGACGCCGGCAAGATCCAGAAGCTGCTGCTCGAAGAAACGCCTGTCATCTTCGGCTATTTCTATGACTATCTCACGGCGACGGCGAAGGGTGTGGCCGGCGTGCAGCCGACCGCCATGTCGCAGCTGTTCCTCGATAAGGCATCGAAGGCCTGAACGGAAGGGAAAGCCAATCCTCTAACAGCCAGCTCCCGCATGGGGGCTGGCTCCACAAGGAGTCCTAGCCATTCTCTCCTTCCTTGTCCGGCGTGTCTCGCTGTCGCTCGTCACGCTGTTCCTGCTCAGCATCATGGTGTTCCTGGGCGGCCAGGTGCTGCCCGGCAATGTCGGGCGCGCCATATTGGGCCCGTTCGCCGACCAGCGCGCGGTCGACGCGCTCAATCACACGCTCGGCGTCGATCGCCCGCTGCTAACGCAATACTGGAGCTGGATCTCCAACTTCGTCCAGGGCGACATGGGTACGTCCTACATCTTCCGCTCGCCGGTCGCGCCTTTCGTCATCGATGCGCTGGGCAATTCGATGAAGCTGGCGGCGGTCGCCTTCGTGCTGGTGGTGCCGATCGGCATCCTCGGCGGCGTCGTCGCCGCACTCAACCTCAACCGCCCGCTCGACCGCATCATCAGTCTCGGCGGCCTGTCGGTGACGGTGCTGCCGGAATTCGTCACCGGCATCATCCTGATCCTGATCTTTGGTGTCTGGCTGCGCTGGCTGCCGATATCGGCCGCATGGCCGCGCGACGCCGGCTTCTTCACGCAGCTCTATTACCTGATCCTGCCCTCGCTGCCGCTGTTCCTGGTGCTGTTCGGCTACATCGCCCGCATGGCACGCTCCGGCATGATCGAGGCGCTCGATTCCGACTACACGCGAACGGCCGTGCTGAAGGGCCTGCCCTGGCGCACGGTGATCTGGCGGCATGTGCTGCGCAATGCGCTGCTGCCGACCATCACCGTCATCGCGACGCAGACCGGCTACCTCATCGGCGGCCTTGTCGTCATCGAAACGCTGTTTCGCTACCAGGGCATCGGGTCGCTGATCTTCACCGCCGCGCGCGGCAAGGATTTCCCGATGCTGGAGTCGGGCATCCTCACCATCGGCATTGTCTATGCCGTGGCCACCCTTGTCGCCGACTTCCTCTATTCCGTGCTCAATCCGCGTATCCGTCTGGGGTCAGATCAATGAGCGCCGTCCAAACCAGCTCTCCTACACCAGACGACACGCGCCGGCGCAGCCCGCTGGCGGAGGTCTTTTTCTCGCTGCTGCGCTCGCGCACATTCCTTGTCGGTTTCGCCATCGTGCTGTTCTGGGTTGCCTGTGCGCTGTTCGGCGAGCATTTCGCACCTTACGATCCGCTCGCCGACGACATCATCAACGCGCTGGCGCCGCCCTCTTCCGAACACTGGTTCGGCACCGACCAGATCGGCCGCGACGTCTTCTCGCGCGTCATCGTCGGTTCGCGCGACATCCTGACCGTCGCACCGCTGGCAACCTTGCTGGCGACGGTAGCCGGCACGGCGCTTGGCCTCCTTACCGGCTATTTTCGCGGTCTCGTCGACGATGTCGTCAGCCGCATCCTCGAAGCCTTCATGGCGATCCCGGTGGTCATCGTT
>NZ_RZRK01000849.1:0-2581 GCF_003997835.1 Mesorhizobium sp. M7A.F.Ca.CA.004.12.1.1 | reverse complement strand
GGCCGTGCGCGGCCGCCGACGAAAACACGCAGCGCCACATCCTCGCTCTCGGAGGCTTCCGTAGCCTCGACCTTGCCGAGACGCACCGACACGCCGGTCGAGCGGCCGCGCACGGCCACCGCGTCGGCGGCATCGGCGCCGGCCTTTTTGGCAGCCTCGACCAGAGCCGCGACGCGGTCGGTCAATTTTGCTGCGTCTGATATATCGGTCATGCCTGAAATCCTGCTGGTGCGGCCGGTGTGCGGCCGTTGCCCACCCATCTATTGTTCCGGTCCGGCTTGTGCAATGGCATAGGCTTCAATCAAAATGCAGGGTGGGCGGTTCAAAACCGCGAACCCTGTGACGCAAAATGGGTTCGCAGCTTGCACGGAGCATTTCGATGACGCCTTTCCATCTCGCCTTCCCGGTCCGTGATCTCGATGAAACCCGCGTTTTCTATGGCGAGGTGCTGGGCTGTGCGATCGGCCGTTCATCGGCGACCTGGGTCGATTTCGACCTCTACGGCCACCAGATGTCGGCGCATCTGCGTCCGCAGGCCGCACAGGCCCCCAGTGACGGCAGGGTCGACGGCATTGTCGTGCCGATTCCGCATTTCGGCGCGGTGCTGCTGATGGACGACTGGCAGCGCCTGGCGACGCGGCTGGAGGCGCGCGACGACATCGACTGGCTGGAACGGCCGATGGTGCGTTTCAAGGGCGAACCCGGCGAACAGGCAACGCTGTTCATCCGCGACCCCTCGGGCAATGCCCTGGAATTCAAGGGTTTTCGCTCGCTGGAGCAGGTTTTCGCGCACTAACTCAGATCGAGGGCATCGGTCGATCAACGGCCGAAACGGCCCGCCGCGAAAGGTGCGAGCCGAGCCGGATCGCCGCGTCCGCCGATCAAGTCGGCGACCAGCCGCGCGGTGATCGGAGCCAGCGTCAGGCCGAGATGGCCGTGCCCGAAAGCATGAATTACGCGGGAGCTGCCGCGCGAAGCGCCGATGACCGGCCTGGAATCCGGCAGGGACGGCCGGAAGCCGAGCCATTGCGAGGCAGGCGAGCCGAGCCTGGGAAAAATTTGCCTGGCGCCACGGTCAAGCAGCGCCAGCCGGCGCGGATTTGGCGGCGCGACCAGGCCGCCGAGTTCGACGGTGCCGGCGACCCGCAAGCGGCCAGCCATCGGCGTCAGGTAGAAACCAAGATCGACGGGACAGACAGGTCGGTTGAGCAGCGGCGCGTCGGTCTGGAATTCCAGATGATAGCCGCGCTCGGTCTCGAGCGGAATCCTGTCGCCGGCCTGCGCGGCCAGTGCGCGCGACCGTGCACCGGCGGCGATCACCACCGTGCCAGCCTTGATGCGAACGCCGGGTCCGCTGAGCTGGACACCGTCAGCCTCGACCTGCAGTCCGGTGATCTCAGCCTGCTTCACCGATGCACCACGGGCACTCACCGCGCCCAGCAACCGCCGCATCACCATTGCCGGATCGGTGACATTGATCGAGTCGGGAAAATACACGCCATGCGCTGCTGTCGCCGGCAGGCCCGGCTCAAGCGCCGCCACCTCTTCGGGAGTCAGCACCTCTTGGTGGATGCCAAACCCAGCGCGCATTGCCCGGCCGCCGGCGCCAGCGGCAAAATCGCTCTCGCGGCGATAGAGGTAAAGACAGCCATTGCGGCGCAGCTGGTCCTCCAGCCCGGCCTCCCCGATCATGTCTTCCCAGGCCGGAAGGGCGTCGGCCAGCAGTCCGGCGAGCGCCAGCGCATTGGCCTGGGTCGCCGCCGGCAGCGATTGCCGCACGAATTGAACCAGCCAGGGCGCCAGTTGCAGCAGTGCCGGCCAGCGCAGCGAAAACGGACTGTCGGGATCAAGCAGCAACTTTGGCAGCGCGCGCAGCACGGCTGGACTGCCGACCGGCATACAGGCGTATTCGGCGATCGTTCCGGCATTGCCTGATGAGGCGCCGGAGCCCGGCTCATGGGGATCGATGAGCAGGACTTCGCGGCCGTCCGCGACAAGGCGAAGTGCCGTCGCCAGCCCGACAACTCCGGCGCCGACAATGGCGATTTCGACCGTTTCAGAAGCAGCCACTGTAGATCTTCCCGATTGACCGTGAATCCAGTACCGATCATGTGGTCTCTTGGTTCGGGGTCACGGTCCAGTCTTGATCCCTGGAATCGAATAGGCCAGATCTTTCCGCGCCTCAGGCAACAGGCGTCCAGATCACGTCCTCGATTTTTTGCGCGCCGGTGGCCAGCATCGCCAGCCGGTCGAAGCCGAGCGCGATGCCGCTGGCCGGCGGCATGATGGCAAGGGCGGCGAGGAAATCCTCGTCCAGCGGATAGCGCTCGCCATAGATGCGCTGCTTCTCGTCCATCTCGATGACGAAGCGCCGGCGCTGCTCGTCGGCGTCGGTCAGTTCGCCAAAGCCGTTGGCGAGTTCGACGCCGCAGCAATAGAGCTCGAAACGCTCCGCCACGCGCGGGTCGCGTGGGCTCGGCCGTGCCAGTGCCGCCTCGGCCACCGGATATTCGCACAGGATGGTCGTTCGTCCCTGCCCGAGGAATGGCTCGATTTTTTCCACCATCACCCGGCTGAACAG
>NZ_RZRK01000848.1:0-2582 GCF_003997835.1 Mesorhizobium sp. M7A.F.Ca.CA.004.12.1.1 | reverse complement strand
AGACAGCGCTTCGATGGCGCTGGTGGCGGCGAGGCTGTTTCGCGAAACCTCCTTCGGCCTTGCCGCCCGCGCCGCCGCCAATGACGAGCGCGGTGCCGCCGCCGTCGGCGTCGACCAGCGCACGGCGCGTCTGGCCGCCTGGGTGGCGGGTGTCGTCGCCGCCATGGCCGCCGGCGCCATGATGGCGCAGTTTCTGGGTGCGTTCTCGCCACGCGATTTCTATTTCGACCTCGGCTTCACCATGCTCGCCATGCTGATCGTCGGCGGCATGACCTCGTCGCTCGGCGCTTTCGCCGGCGTCATCGTCACCATCGTTTTGGTCGAAGTGGTGCGCCGCTTCGAAGGCGGCGGCGAGGTGCTCGGCCTGCATCTGCCCGTCCTGTTTGGCCTGACCCAGGGCGTGCTTGCCATCGCCATGATCCTGGTTATCTGGCGGCGACCGACCGGTCTGTTCGGCGAGCGTGAACTGAACCTGCTGCGTCGGCCCGGTCGCCAGGCCGTGATGGCTTCAACGGCGCCACCGCGGCATGTCGAGAGTGACCGGCTCGCCGCCGTCCATCTGTCGCGCCGCTATGCCGGCGTCGTCGCCGTCGACGACGTCAGCCTGGATTTCGAGACCGACAGCATCACCGGCATCATCGGCCCCAATGGCGCCGGCAAGACGACGCTGCTCAACATGCTGGCCGGTGATATCAAGCCAAGTGCCGGCACCGTGTCGGTGGGTGGCGTGGTCCGGCAGGCTTCGGCCTTCCGCTTCGCCCGCTCCGGCGTTGCCCGCACGTTCCAGAACATCCGCGTCTTCCCGCACATGACCGTGCTCGAAAATGTCGTCGTCGCCGCCCGCCAGGTGGAGCCGGATCTTGGCCATGCCGAGGCGGCGGCAATGGGTGAACTTGCGCGCATGGGGCTGGAGAGATTCGCCGATCAACCGGCCGCCAGGCTTGCCTATGGCCAGCGCCGTCGGCTCGAAGTGGCACGCGCCCTGGCGTTGAAGCCGCGCTTCCTGCTGCTCGACGAGCCGGCCGCCGGCATGAACGCCGTCGAGACCGCCGAACTGGTTTCGATCCTCTCGACGGTCCGCACCGAGCGCCGCATCGGCATTGTGCTGATCGAACACGACATGCGGCTGGTGATGAACCTGTGCGAGCGCATCGTCGTCATCGATCATGGCCGCGTCATCGCCGACGGCACGCCGGGCGACGTTCAGAAGAACCCTGCCGTGATCGCAGCCTATCTCGGCAGCCGCACGGCGCGCGCCAAGACCGAAACGCCTGAAAACCAGACCGCATGACCCGCAACGACAGCCAACCATAAGAAATCCAGAAGGAGAACCGACATGCCAAGCCTCTATCGCCTCCATCGCGCCGCTTTGTGCGCTGCCGTGTTCAGCATCGCCGCCATTTCGACGGCCAGCGCCGAAGAGATCATCATCGGTGCCGCGACCGCGCAGACCGGCGGCCTTGCCCCTTACGACCAGCCGGCACTTGCCGGCCTGCGCATGTCGCTCGACGAGCTCAACGCCAAGGGTGGCCTCGCTGGCAAATACACCGTCAAGCTTTTGATCAAGGACACGCGCTCCGATACCGCGCAGACTGCCACTGTCGCCCAGGAACTGATCGACGCCGGCGCCAAGATCATGATCACGCCGTGCGATGCCGATCCCTCGATTTCCGCCGGCCAGCTGACCCAGCCGCTTGGCATTCCGACCCTGACGCTGTGCGGCTCCGCCCCGGTGCTCACCGGCGCGGTCGGCGACGTCATGTTCGGCACCTATCCGGCCGACAATGTGCAGGCGACGGCGGTCGCCGACTTCGCCGTCTCGGAAGGCAAGAAGAAGGTGTTCCTGCTGACTTCGCCGGACTCCACCTACACCGCCAATCTGCCGGAATATTTCGGCAAGGTGTTCGAGAAGAAGGGCGGCGCCATTGTCGGCCGCGGCACCTTCAGCATGGGCCAGCCCGATTTTTCCGCCGAGATCACCAATATCAAGGGCCTAGCCGACAAGCCCGACCTGATCATGACGGCGGCCTATGAGCCGGATTTCCCGGCCTTCATCCAGCAATTGCGTGGCGCCGGCGTCACCATCCCGGTCTATGGCGCCGATGCCATCGGCACGCCGACCATCAAGGCGCTCGGCAAATTGGTCGACGGCGTCGTCTACACCGCGGCCGGCTATGCCGAGCCGGGCAGCAAGCTCGAGGCCTTCAATACCGCCTTCACCAAATATGCAGGCCACGCACCGGAATCGACCTATGAAGTCAATGGCTATGAGATCGGCCTGATCCTCGACCAGGCGGTCAAGACGGCCGGCTCCGACGACCCGAAAGCGATCCGCGACGCCATCGCCGGCCTTAAGGATTTCGAAGGCATCACCGGCAAGATCACCTATGCCGGCACCGATCGCATGCCGCTGCGGCCGGTGGCGCTGATGCGCTACGAGGGCGGCGAGGGCAAGCATGTCCAGACCCTGATCCCCGACGCTGCCGACGTTCCGGCGCCGTGATGTCGTGCTGAGCGTCGAAGCCCTGAAAATCCGGTACGGCGAGGTCGAGGCGGTGCGCCGCGTTGACCTCACCGTCGGC
>NZ_RZRK01000847.1:0-2584 GCF_003997835.1 Mesorhizobium sp. M7A.F.Ca.CA.004.12.1.1 | reverse complement strand
CCAATGCAGCGAGGTGAACAGCAGGGCCGGCAGCAGGGCCCAGATTACCGGGCTCGTGAACCGGCTGGCGAGACCGCGCAGCAGATAGCCGCGAAACAGCAGCTCTTCCGAAGAGGTCTGCACCAAGGTGAGCGCGGCGATCGGGATCGCAAACAGCAGCCAGGATGACAAGCTGATCGGGCCACGCGTGATCTGCGGCTGCAAGAGATAGAGCAGGACCTCGGATATGAACGACGTGATCAGCACGGCGATCAGCCCTTTGAGGAAGTCGGGCCATGAAACTCGTCGGCTGTTGCCGATCAGCGCCGACAGCTTCTCGCCATGCACCCAGCGCATCGCGACCCACAGGCCGATCCAGATGCCGGCAAACGAGACGAGCGCGGTGAGGATGCCGAGGGGCGAAGCGAGGAAGCCCTGAATGCCGGATGATGGGGTCGCCTGCCAGGCGATGAACGCATAGGTGCCGCCGACCAGCACGGCCACGGTGGTTGCTGCCCAAAAAAGGACCACGATCCCCGTTCCGAGCAACAGGCGCGGTAAGGTCGTCCTGGCGTTCGGCGAATGCCTGTAACGCTCGAAGGCGGCCGGATCGATGGTCACGCGGGCTCCCTTGCCAAAGTCATCGCCTATTGACTAACCGATGGCCGGGAAAATCGGAATGGTTTTCCGCAAAGGACTAGGCCAGAGCGCAGGAGAGCGCCGCGCGGCGGCGCGGCCTGCTGGCGGCCGCTGCTGTCACAGCGGCCGCTTGTCGTCAGCGAACGACGTACATGATGCGCCGGGTCTGCGGATCGATCAGCGCCCGCTGGCCGTTCACATAGACATAGCGGTAATTGTAGTCCGGAATCTCGCGCAGCTCGACGGTGTCGGGCAGGGTCGCGCCGGTCACCACTTCGCCTTCGAGATAGATGGGATCGAGGCGATGTGTATCGACATAGGTGCGGACTTCAGCCGGAGGCGGCGGGAAGTCATCCACGACCGGATCGCTGGCGATGATCGCGCCGGTATAATCGGTCGAGTAGTTGCCGATGTCCTCCGGCGGCGAGACGACAGCAACGCTGGAGCGCCGTTCCGTCAGCACCACGCGGCTGCCGCCGATATCGGCCGTCACATAGTCGGAATAGACCCAGCCCTGGCCGCCGGCCTCGGCTATGGTGCACCATTTGCTGTTTTCGATGCAGCCATTGAGCGTTGCCGACTGGCCGGCGGCGAGCACGCCGATCACGGGATATTGCGGGCCGGGTCCGGCGCGCACGTTAAGATCGGTGACGGCTGAGACGGCGGTATCGGCAAACGCGGCGCCTGACATCACGGTCAGCATTCCGGCTACCGCAGGAAACAACAGGGATTTCATGGTTTCTCTCCGTTTTCATGGTCCCTCGCCAGCGAAAACGGGGCAGCAGCTCATGCGTTCCCGCTAAAGCGCCTGCGCCAACTCACGATTTGTTCCGTGTTCTCCAGGCAAATCGGTCAGAAGTTCGTGAACGAATTCCAATTTCCGTGCCGTGACGTCCGAAATGACAAAGGGGTAGAGGTCGGGCAGGCCCATGCAGCGGTTGATCGAATTGGAGGCTTCCGACAGCACCAGCCAGCGGGGAAGAATCTTTTCGAAAGGCTGGGGCGCGGTCGCCGGCTCCGAGGGTGCGGCCTGCAACCCGCCGCCTGTGTCGCCGCGCGGCAAGTCGTTGGCCTCCACCGTCTCCAGCCGGCCGAGCGGAAAGTTCAGCGCGTGCACCATTTCCAGCGTGTCGGTGATGTGCAGGTGATGAGCCCAGGTCTCGGCCCAGTCTTCCCATGGATGCGAGGTCGCATAGGCCGAGATGTGGCCTTGCTGCCAGTCGGGCGGCGCACCATTGGCATAATAGGCCTTCAGCGCCTGTTCGTAATCGGCGCGGTCGTCGCCGAACAGTGCGCGGAAAGCTTCGAGCCTGTGCGGATCGTCGCGGATGAGGCGGTCCCAGTAATAGTGCCCGAGCTCGTGGCGGAAATGACCGAGCAAGGTGCGGTAGTTCTCGCCCATCTCGACGCGCCGCTTCTCGCGCTCGGCCGAATCCGCCTCGGCGACGTTGAGCGTGATCAGGCCATTGTCGTGGCCGGTAAGAATCCGCTCGCCGCCGGGGCCGCCGCCGATCGGATCGGCGAGGAAGTCGAATGCCAGGCCGATCTCGTCGGCCGGGTTCTGCTTGGGCGCCACCGGCAGCCCGAAGGCCAGCAGCGAGTAGATGGCGCGCTTCTTCGCCGCTTCGACACGGATCCAGCGGCGGCGGTTGCCGTCGACGGAGAGATCCGGGATCAGCTGGTTCAGCACGCAAGCGCGGCAAAAAGCGTGACCCGGTTCCGCCATCCAGTTGCAGGCGCATTCATCGGCGTTGGTGCACTGGAAGACGCCATCGACGCCCGCCAGCGCAAAACAGGCGTGCTCGGGATCGTAGAGCACGGGGTTCCCGCAGTTCAGGCACTGGGCGTTCTCGAAATAGATGCGATGGCCGCAATGCGGGCAGTCGAAGAGTTTCATGTCGGTCTCAATTCACCGGAGGTGACACAAATGTTCACGGCGGCCCGTGCCCAACGCGAACAGCCGCGC
>NZ_RZRK01000846.1:0-2594 GCF_003997835.1 Mesorhizobium sp. M7A.F.Ca.CA.004.12.1.1 | reverse complement strand
GCCGCGTAGCAGGCGTCGTCGGCGCAGGCCAGCGCGTCGGCCACCGTCGTGTTGGCGTCATCGACGAAAGCGATGCCGATCGAGGCCGCCAGCTTGCGCGACGTGGCCGTCGATCCTAGTTCGGCATCGCGAACCGCGGCAAGTACCGCGTCGGCCAGCCGCCCGGCCTGCGCCGTATTGCAATTGGGCATCAGCAGCGCGAACTCGTCACCGCCCAGGCGCGCGGCATGCGCCGTCGGGGGAAGGCAGCCCAGAATGCCTAGGGCAACGCTTTTCAGTGCCAGGTCGCCGGCCGCGTGGCCGGCAAAATCGTTGAGCGCCTTGAAGTAGTCGAGATCGACGTAGAACACGGAAAGCGGCAGCAACTGCGGGGCCGCGATGTGATCGGCCAGCAGCCGGTCGAACGCGGCGCGGTTCAAGAGACCGGTGAGCGCGTCATGGCGGGCCGCATAGGCAAGCTCCTGCTCGCGCTGCTTGTCTTCGGTGATGTCGCGCACCGTGCCCAGGATCTGCCCCGCCAGCCGGCGGTCCGGGATTTGCGGGTCGGCGATGAAACGCAGCAGGGATTCTATGTGCCGGACCTCTCCGTCGCGCCGGACGATGCGGTATTGCACGGCGGTGACCTTGTCCGTTTCGAGCGGCACCAGATGCGCGCGCGACGCGGCCTCCTTATCGTCCGGATGCAGATAGCCGAACCAGTGGTCGCGCTCGACTTCGGCGGTGTCGGAGACAAGCCCGAAAATCTCCCTGGTGCGTTCGTCCCAATAGCTTTTGCCGGTGGCGAGGTCGTGGTGCCAGATGCCGGTACCGCTGGCGGCAAGCGCCAGGCGGAAGCGCACATTGACCTGCTCGAGTTCGGCTTCGGCCGCCTTCTGCTTGGAGATGTCGGTCTGCACACCCATCAGCCTGAGCGGCTTTCCCATCGCGTCGCGCTCGACGGCGCCGCCGCGATCGAGCACCCACACCCAGTGTCCCTGCTTGTGCTTCAGCCGCAATTCGGTCTCGATGGCGTCGGTCAGGCCGGCAATGTGGCGGTCGCCGCTGGCCAGCGCCCGCTCGCGGTCGTCGGGATGGGTCAGTTGCAGCCACAGGTCGCTGGTGTTGGCAAGTTCGCTCTCATCGTAGCCCAGCATCCGCGCCCAGGTCGCGGAATAGAAGCAGTCGCCGGTTACAAGATCCCAGTCCCAGACACCAAGATGGGCGCGCTCCAGGGCCTTGGCCCAGAACGTTCCATTGCGACTTTTCTTGCCCTGACGCGCCATCGTCTGCTTCGCCTGCTCCACCGCAGGGCAATCTGCGGCAAAACCAGAGAAGAAACAGTTACCACGGCGATGGCGGGCTGCTTTGTTGGCTCCTCACCTGCCGCCTCTGCTCTTCGATTGGCCGGCAAGAACCGGAGTTTCGCATCGGCCGGATGTTCCTAGTCATGGCTCCAGGTCATCGGCCAATCCGGTGATCCCGGATCATCGGCGGCGCCGATGATCACATTGCAGAGACAAGAGGATCTTCCAATGACCAGACAAGAAGACAACAAGGCCGTCGTCGTCAGATGGTTCACCGACTTCTGGGGTGAAAGCTGCGACCTGTCCGTCGTCGACGACATCGCGGCACCCGACATGCTGCTGAAATACTCGCTGCACGAGCCGCGCCGCGGCCGCGACGAAATCAAGGCCTTCATGAGCGGCTTCCGCGCCGCCTTCCCGGACCTCAGCTTCTGGGCCACGGCCGACCTGATTGCCGAGGGCGACTATGTCGTCGGCCAGTGGGAGGGCGGCGGCACGCATACCGGCCCGGCCTTCGGCGATTTCCTCGCCGGCTCGCTGCCGGCCGCCACCGGCCGCACGATGCGTTTCACCGGCACCACGGTGCTGAAGGTGGTCGACGGCAGGATCGTCGAGGAGATCGGCCTCGATGACGGCGTCGCCGCCCTCACCCAGCTCGGCTTGATGAAGGCTGCCTGATTCGAAAGGGCTATCGCCGTCCAGGCGATGGCCCACCTTCAACGGGATCGGCGGCTTCGATCGGATAGTGCTTGTCCTCATAGGCCTCGATCAGAGTTGCGAGAACGTCGAACCGGTCACCATCGCGAGAGCCGACCTCCGGCTCATTTTCGAAATATTTAGTGATTTCGGCGATCGCCCAATCGTAATCGGCTTCGGTCTTAATGGGTCGAATGTTTTCCATCACACCATACTCTTTGTGCGTGCCGACGAACAGGCTTGCACCCTCCTGACCCTTGTCAAGAAACGGGTGGCGAGGCCGGCCTTTGGCGGCTTCAATGCGGCCATGTTCATCACCCTGGCCAAGAATCTGAAATCCACGCCGCTGCAAGCCGCCGACGATCCGCGCTGGGCGCGAATCGTCGCGCGCGACAAGTCGGCCGACGGCGCATTCTGGTATTCGGTGGCGACGACCGGTGTCTATTGCCGGCCTTCCTGCCCGTCTCGGCGCGCCAATCCGAAAAATGTGCAATTGCACGACACGCTCGATCAGGCCAGGGCCACCGGCTTTCGCCCGTGCCGGCGCTGCGACCCGGATGGCCCGTCGCTCGAGGCCGGCAACGCGGCGATGGTCGCCGCTGCTTGCCGCAGGAT
>NZ_RZRK01000845.1:0-2595 GCF_003997835.1 Mesorhizobium sp. M7A.F.Ca.CA.004.12.1.1 | reverse complement strand
TACATTCCGTAGCCATATTCGGTGACCAGCGAGGCCACCCCGATGCCGATGCTCTTCATGCGGGTGATGAATTCGGCGGCAAAATCCTGATATTCGCCGCTGCGCACCAGATCATAGTTGATCAGCGAATGGCCCCAGGGCTTCAGCTCGCGGTAGCGCCCGGCGCGCATCAGATCGTGGTCGGCATGGAAGATGCCGAACTCGTATTCGAGCGCGATCATCGGCTCGTAGCCGAGCGCCCTGGCGCGTTCTTCGACGCGGGCCAGCACGCCGCGCGGATCGAACGGACAGACCGCGCCGTCGAGCATGTAGGAGCTGGTGATGGCGGAGGCGAATTTCGGCTTCCAGCCGTGCTGGACGACCGTCGCCGGATCGATGATCCCCTTGATATTTGGAAAGCCGTTGTCCTCATTGGCGCTCGGCGAGGCGAAGGCAACATCACCCATCGGTTGGCCGTCGCCATGGGTAACGCAATAGAGGATGGCGTTGATGGATTCGCCATAGGTAGAGAGCTTCAGCGGTGCGATCTTGGAGCGGAACGCCCCTGATGTGTCGACCGTATGGATCTCGATGAATTCGACGCCGTCGGCCGCCAGCTTGCTCTGCAGCGCTTCGAGCCTGGGCTTGTAGGCCGCGGCCTTGTCCTCAAATTCCACTTCAAACCTCCACCAGGAAAACTCGGAGCAATTCCAGGAAAAGTGTGAAACGGTTTTCCGTCCGGAATTGCGTTAGAAGAAACGGACAGACGCTACGCTATTTCGCGTTGCGCCTGAAAAATCGCGACAACAATTCGTCGAGCTCATAACGGCCGCTGATGCCGCTTGGCCGGAAGGCCATGCAAAGCACGATGACGACGCCGAGCGCCACACCCGACAGCCCGAGCAGCTGCGGCAGCTGGAGGCCGGCGATCGTCACGCCGGATTCGATGCTGCGGATGAATTCCAGCCCGACCGAAAGCACGATCACGCCGGTCACCGCGCCGGTCACCGTCGCCATGCCGCCCAGGATCAGCATCGCCAGCGTGTTGAAGATCATCTGGAAGTAGAAAAGCTTGGGACTGATCGTGCCGGCAAAATAGGCGTAGAGCACACCGGCGAGGCCGCAGATCAGCGCCGACAGCACCCACGACATCAGCCGCAGGCGTCGGGCGTCGATGCCGAGTGCTGCGGCGGCCTGCGGGCTCTGGGCGCTGGCGCGGAGCTGCAGGCCCCAGCGGCTGTCCTTGAACAGCCGCGCCAGCACGATCACCACCACCGAGAACACCATCATCCAGGGCAAGCCGACCACCTTCGGGATGCCGAAGAAGGCCTGGTTGCCTTTGAACAGATTGGTCCAGTTGAGAAACACCGAATGGACGATGATCAGCAGCGCCAGGCTGACGATGGTCGCGGCGACACCCGACAGGCGGCTGATCACCTTTCCGCTGACGGCGGCGACGATGCCGACCATGATGAGCGCGATGAGCGCCGACGACACCGGATCGAGCTGCAATGTGGCGAAGCCGAACGGCGCATGGGGGATCGACAGTTTCTTCATGGCCAGTGGCGTCGACAGGATGGCGACGCCATAGGCGCCGAGGCCGACAAAGGCACTGTGGCCGAGATTGGCGATGTTGCTGTTGCCCATGAACACCTGAAGGCCGACGACGACGATCAGGTTCACGAAGGCGCCGAGCGCCAGATAGGTGTAGTAGGTCGGCGCGAAATTCAGGATCAGCAGCCCGACCACCAGCACCGGCACCGACGTTACCAGCCCACCGATCAGCGAGCGCGTCAGCGCAGCGCGGGATTGTGCGACAGCAGTAGACGGAGATGCGGTCTCTTCGATTGCCTGCGACAACGTCAAATCTCCTTGTCGCCGAGTTCGACCCGCTGGCCGAGCAGGCCTTCTGGCCGGTAGACAAGCAGCGCGACGATGATCCCGTAGGTGAGCGCGTCCTTGAAGCCTCCATACTCCTGCGGCAACGCAACCAGCAGGCCGACCTCGATGAAGCCGAGCAGCATGCCGCCGGCCGCAGCGCCCGCCAGCGAGCCGAAGCCGCCGATCACGCAGGCGACGAACGCCTTCAGCACCAGGCTGAAGCCGAGATCGGGCGAGACGCTGCCGCGCCGCGCGATGATGAAGACGGCGGCGATGCCGGCCAGTGCGCCGGAGACGGCGAAGGCCGTGGCGATCACCCGGTTCGCCTTGATACCCATCAGCCGCACCGTGGCGAAATCGCGCGACGCCGCGCGGATGGCGAGGCCGAGCGTCGAACGGTTGAGGAACAGCACCAAGGCGAGAATGGTCAGGCCCGAGACGATAAGCTCCATCACCTGCAGCGACGACACCGCAAAGGGGCCGAAGAACCACATCTGGTTCAGCCCGTTGAGGATCGAGACCGACTGCGGCTTTGGCGAGATCAGCAGCATGAACAGGTTCTGCACGACGATCGAGACGCCGAAGGCGGTCAGCAGCCCGGTCGTCGTCGGCGCATAGCGCACCGGCCGGAACGCCACCCGCTCGAAGGCGATGGCCGCAAGTGCGGCGGCAGCGACAGCAAGCAGCACCGCGACGATAGGCGAAGTCAGTCCGAGCGCCGCCGCCAGGAACACG
>NZ_RZRK01000844.1:0-2602 GCF_003997835.1 Mesorhizobium sp. M7A.F.Ca.CA.004.12.1.1 | reverse complement strand
GCGGATCGACTGATCGCGTAGGTGCCTTCGCTTCATCCGCTTCAGGATCATGTCGTCGCCCGATTGCAGCGACAGATGCAGATGCGGCATCAGCCTGGGCTCGGTGGCGATGGCATCGAGCAAATCGTCGTCAGCTTCGATCGAATCGATCGACGACAGCCGCAGCCGCTTCACGTCGGGCACCTGTTTCAGGATTGTTTTCACCAGTTTGCCGAGCTTCGGCGCCCCCGGCAGATCGGCGCCGAATGATGTCATGTCGACGCCGGTCAGCACGATCTCGGCATAGCCGTTGCCGGCGAGCCGCTTGACCTGCTCGACCACGGCGCCCATCGGCACCGAGCGCGAATTGCCGCGGCCGTAGGGAATGATGCAGAAGGTGCAGCGGTGGTCGCAGCCATTCTGCACCTGGACGAAGGCGCGCGCCCGGCCCTCGATGGCGTCGACCATGTGGCCTGCGGTCTCACGCACCGAAAAGATATCGTTGACGCGCGCCTTCTCGGTGTCGTTGACGCCGAAATCCGGCAGCGCGCGATAGGAATTGGCGTTCAGCTTCTCTTCATTGCCAAGCACGAGATCGACCTCGTCCATGGCGGCGAATTTTTCAGGCTCGGTCTGCGCGGCGCAGCCGGTGACGATGATGCGTGCCCGTGGGTTGTCGCGGCGGGCCTTGCGGATCGCCTGCTTGGCCTGGCGCACTGCTTCGCCTGTCACGGCGCAGGTGTTGAAGATCAAAGCGCCGCCTTCCAGCGCGCCCAGACCGGCACTTTCAGCCTCGCGGCGCATCACCTGCGATTCATAGGTGTTGAGCCGGCAGCCGAAGGTGACGACATCGATGCCCTTGGACACCGGGCTCTTGGGCAGAGCGGACATCAGGCCGCGCTTTCGGTGTCGCGGGCCCATGTCCCGTTCGACGGGTCGAAGCTGCCGGAAAATTCCCATTCGGCGGCGCCGGTCAGCACCACATGGTCATCGTCGCGCCATTCGACATGCAGCGTACCGCCGCCTGGCGTCAACAGGCTAACGCTGCGGCCGGTCCGGTTGGTGCGGGCCGCGGCCACCACGGCCGCGCAGGCGGCCGAGCCGCAGGCCTTGGTCAGTCCGGCGCCGCGCTCCCAGGTGCGGATGATCATGGTTTCGGGCGAAGTAACCTGAGCGATGGTGATGTTGGCGCGCTCGGGGAACATCGGATGGTTCTCGAGCAGCGGGCCGAAGCGGTCGAGCTCATAGGACCAGACGTCATTGTCGACCCAGAAGATGGCGTGCGGATTGCCCGTCGAGACGACCGAGGGGGAATGCAGCACCGGCGCGTCGATCGGGCCGATCTGCAGCTCGATCATGCGGGTGTCGCGGAATTCCTCGGCCAGCGGGATATCCTGCCAGCCGAAGCGTGGCGTGCCCATATCGACCGAGATCGAGCCGTCGGCATGTTCGCGCGCATTGAGGATGCCCGCCACGGTTTCGAAGGTGAAGATCTTCTGGCCGGTCTCGGCGGCGAGCGCCTGGACGACGCAGCGCATGCCATTGCCGCAGGCCTGCGCGCCAGTTCCGTCGGAATTCAATATGTCGATGAAAAAGGCGGTGCCCGGCGTCCTTGCGTCGTGGATCGCCATGATCTGGTCGAAGCTGGTCGCGGCATCGGCGTTCAGCGCAATCGCCGCCGCCCCCGTCACTCGATCGGCACGGCCGCGCATATCGGCAACGATGATCTCGTTGCCGATGCCGTTCATCTTGGCGAAAGGGGCAGTGCTGGCCATTGCTCCGGAAATCCGTGTCCGTTTGGCGCTATATGGCGGAAACGGGCAGGAATTACCAGTGCGCAGCCGCTTGGTCACGGCGAAAGCGCCGGACTCACGTGACGGCGAAAATGCCCAGCACCACCAGCAGGAAGATGATCAGAACGATGCCGATAAGGATCCGCGCGCCGGTGGCGGCGGCACCTGCCAGCGCCGGCATGCCGAGCAGGCTGGCTGCGGCGGCGACGATCAGGAGAATGATGATCCATTTGAGCATGGCAATGCCTCGCAAACCGACAGATTTTTCAACCACTTGAAAACGCGGTTGCCGCGCTGGGGTTCCGTCGAAACCGATGCGGATCAGGGCGCTATGTGCTCCGGCACATCCCAGACCTCGCCCGGCCGCAAGGCGCGAAAGCGCTCGCGCGGGATGCCTTGATCGTCAAGCGCCTCGGTCAATTTGCGCGCAGGCTCGTCGATCGGCTCGTCGGTGAGCTGGAAGGTGCCCCAATGACAGCCGGCGGCATGGGCGGCATTGCACAGCGTCATGCCTTGCACCGCCTCCTCCGGATTCTGGTGCTGCGGCGCCATGAACCAGCGCGGCTCATAGGCGCCGATCGGCAGGATGGCGAAGCGGAAACCGCCATGTTTCTCAGCCATCAGCCGGTAGTTGATGCCATTGTGAAAGCCGGTATCGCCGGCGAAATAGAGCTTGCTGTCAGGCGTTTCGACGACGAAGCCGGCCCACAGCGCCATGCGCCGGTCGCGGGCGCCACGCGCCGACCAGTGATGCACCGGCTCGACATGGACGGCGGCGCCATCGCCGATCCCGACCCTGTCGCCCCAGTCATGCGCCGACAGTCGCATGC
>NZ_RZRK01000843.1:0-2608 GCF_003997835.1 Mesorhizobium sp. M7A.F.Ca.CA.004.12.1.1 | reverse complement strand
CTGGAAGCTCGCCGCGAAATGTCCGGTCCGATGGGGCCTGCTTGCCCGGCGCGCTCGCCCAGGACAATCGCTTCAGGTTTTGGAATTCGCCCCGTCACCCTTTTCCTGACGCTGGCGCCGCCCCTCACCTGCCTGCCGGCATCCTCTCCCCGTATAGTGAGGGGCGCTCTCATCGGTGGTTTCGCCAATCACCAGCGTTGCAAGAAGGGCGCCGTCATTGCGGCCAGCCACTTCTCCCCGTCACTATACGGGGAGAAGTGCCCGGCAGGGCGATGAGGGGCAGCGCCGGCTTCCACAATTGGTGGTCCCGCCACACGTTGAAACTGTCACCGGTCTGAAGCGATTGCCAAGCCGGCTTGCCCCCAGTCAGCTTGCCTTGACGCGCCGCAGCCGCTATCGCCTGCCCATTGCACACCTGCCCAGGACAGACCATGACCCGACCAATCATCGTGTTCGACCTCGACGGTACGCTGATCGACACAGCGCCGGACCTGCTCGACAGCCTGAACCACAGCCTTGCCGCCAGCGAGATCGCCGCGGTCGACGAAGCCGGCTTCAGGCGTTTTGTCGGTCACGGCGGCCGGGTGATGATCGAGCGGGCGCACGCCGCCCATCAGCGATCGCTTGCCGTCGAGGAGCACGACCGGCTGCTGAAACTTTTCCTCGACCACTACACGCTCAACATCCCCGGCAAGTCGCGCCCCTACCCCGGTGTCGTCGAGGCGATCGCGCGCTTCGAGGAGGCCGGCTATGTCCTCGCCATCTGCACCAACAAATACGAAGCCAACTCGCTGGCGCTGATCGAGGCACTCGGCCTGACCAAACATTTCGCGGCCATCGCCGGCCAGGACACGTTCGCCTTCCGCAAGCCCGACCCGCGCCATCTGATCGAGACCATCAAGCTGGCCGGCGGCGACCCGCACCGCGCGCTGATGGTCGGCGATTCGCAAACCGACATCGACACGGCAAAAGCCGCCGGCATTCCCGTGGTGGCGGTCGATTTCGGCTACACCGACCGCCATGTCCGCGAATTCGAACCCTCGGCTGTCATTTCGCATTTCGACGCGCTGACGCTCGATCTGGCGCAGAAGCTGATTGCCGCTGCGGGAAACTGACGGAATGTAGCCGGCGTTGGTCGGAGACAGGGCGCAAAGCACAGCAAAACCGATCCCTGTCAGAACGCCGGACAGCGCCTTGACTTACCGCACCCGCCTCCCTTATATCGCGGCTCGCTTGGCCTTTGGGCAACGAGCGGGCGATTAGCTCAGCGGGAGAGCACACCCTTCACACGGGTGGGGTCGCAGGTTCAATCCCTGCATCGCCCACCAAAATCCTTACGGCAGCCGGCGATGTCTGGTTGTGGAGATGCACCAGCCGCGATCAGCGCTTCATCGAGTGCAGGATGGCCTGCATGTGCTCTTCCAGGTCGAGTTCACCCCGAGCCTCGGCGGTCAACAGGTAATCGGCCTTGGCCCGGCGGTCGCCTCGGCTGATCGCCGGATAGGAGCAGATGGCCAGCAAGGCTTCCTGTTCAATCCGGTCTGCCGTCCTGCGTTCGTGGCTGCTGCTGCCCGCTCGATGAACAACCCTGTGAAGCCCGGCATAGCTGGCTTCATGGGCTCCGATCAGCGACCGCAATTCGGGTGAGGCCCCTTCCGCTTCGGCAAATTTCGGTTCAATGGCCGAGGCCACGGCGGTGAACGCAAGAAGTGTACGGCGGGTGACTTCGGGCATGCCTCGTATCCCTGCTCTCTGATCATGCAGGCACACCATAGCACCGGCGCAACGGTTCGAAGAGATGCTCCGGGACGCGACCGCACTGTCTGCTGACAAAATGTATTCGCTTCATAGCCCGCCCTCCCAGCGGCAAGTGTGGCCTTAAGTCGCAATGATTGGCTTGCTAAAGCAGGGTTTCGGGCTTCATTGACACCGCGACCAACACCATATGGTGATCCACAGCCCTCCAAAACGAGAGAAGCTCGCTTTGACACGGTCGCATTGCGGTCGTCAGCCGGCAATGGCTATGAACCAGGAACCTGAAAAACCATGCCAGAAAATATCAGACCGATTTCGAAAGACGTCCCCCTCATTCAGCTAGGCGTCTATCAGTGCCGCTTCCCGGTGAGCGAAGACCGGTCAGTGCCCGGCGGTTATCGTTTCTGTGCTGGGCCAACTTCGGCGGATCGCGTCTATTGCGATCACCACCACAGCATCGTGACTGCCGTCGACCCTCGCCGAACCCGTTCAGGTCTCCACCCCGCTCAACGACGCGCCGCGTAAGTCAAGCGGGCGGCGGCCCCTCATTCGGGCAGCTGCAAACCGGTGGACTGAATCGGCACGCATTCCGGCTGCGGAACAAACCGGCACGCCAGCGAGTTTCTGTCCGACGAAACTTGAGGGAAAGCCATGTCCAGATTGCTTCTGGCGACCAGCGTCGCCGTTCTTCTCGCCGGCGGGGCAGCCTTGGCCGCGGACGACAAGCCGCTGCCGCCGCCCAATGCCAAGAAGCTGTCGGAGATCATCGCCAAGGTCGAGCAGCGCGACGGCTTTCGCTATGTGGACGAGGTCGACTGGGACAGCGGCGCCTACACCGTCACCTATTACACGG
>NZ_RZRK01000842.1:0-2612 GCF_003997835.1 Mesorhizobium sp. M7A.F.Ca.CA.004.12.1.1 | reverse complement strand
CCAGAGGGGGCGGTCCGGCTGGGCTCGGCCTGCTGTTGCGGATGACGTTGGCGCTTTACGCGCGGCGACCCCCTCTGTCGTCTCCGTGGCGCTTTGTTCTTGATCTCACGGTTAGTGGCACGCGAATAGGCGTCGAGCGGAGCCGCAGGGTCAGCGCCGGGCGAGGGGGGACGGCACAGACATCGGCGATCCTTGATGCTTGTCCATGAAATCCGCGAAGTCCAGAAGGATGCGGGCGGCGGGGCTCATGAACCGGGCAAGTTCCTTATTGTTTGTCTTGTCGTAGATAGACCCTGCCGAGGAAGGCCGGCTCGCCGGAGCGCCGGCCGCCCAATGAGCCTGCCACCAGCACGACAAGCGTCAGCAAGTACGGCAAAGTCATCATGAGATAGACAGGAACGTCGGCGCCTATGGCTTGTAGTCTAGGCACAAGCGCATCCGCGCTTCCGAAAAGAAGCGCACCCCAGAGAGCTCGAGCCGCGTTCCAGCGCGAAAAGATGACGAGCGCAACGGCAATCCAGCCGCGCGACGCGACCATTCCCTCCACCCAGACATGACTTGTGGCGACTGAGAGATAGGCTCCGGCGAGACCACAAAACAGCCCGGATGCCAGGACAGCCCCGAACTGAACCAGTTGCACGTCGATACCCGCGACATCCGCGGCGGCCGGGTTTTCCCCGACGGACCTCAACCTGAGGCCATGTCGGCTTTTGGAAAGCCACCACCAGAGCGCGCCGACCAGGGTCGGCAGCGCCAGCGTAACCGGGTCCTGCACCGCGAAAATGCGGCCGAATGCCGAACCGCGGTCTATCCCGAAGAGGTCGCCAAGTGTGGAAATGCCAGAAAAGGTCTTCTGCACGTAGGGTCGCCCCACGACCCCGGTGATGCCCAGTCCGATTGCGACGACGGCTAGGCCGGCGAGCGTATGATTGGCGCGCAAGGCGACTGTCGATATTCCAAACAGCAGAGCGAGAGCCATCGCGGCCGCTGAGCCGGCGGCAAGACCAACCCAAGGATCGGCTCCGGAAAGCACCGTCATCGCGCCGGTCATGGCACTGACCGCCATGAGCCCTTCCGCTCCAAGATTGAGAACGCCGGCTCTTTCGCAGATAATGAGGCCGAGGCTCGCCAGCAGCAACGGTGCCGCATAGCTCGGAATGATGGCAATCCAGCCGATCAGAAAATCCATGCAACTGCCCCTTCCTAGTTCTTGGGCCGTTTGAGCGAATAGGAGCTGAAGAACTGCGCCATCAAAATCGACATCAGTACCGCGCCTTGCATCAGCACGATCATCGCTTCGGAGATCGAGTAGAAAACCTTCAGGACATTCCCGGCGGTGAACACCGCGCCGAGCGCGAAAGAGATCACGACCACCCACAATGGCTTCGCGCGGGCCAGGTAGGCGATCACGATCGCGCTGAAGAGATAGCCGTTGCCGACGGACTGGTTGAGGCGGTGCTCCGTCCCCGCCACGATCATCATGCCGGCAACGCCTGAGAGAGCGCCGGAGAGCAGCACGAGCCCCACGGCTATGCTGAGCACCGGCAGGCCCGTGGCGAGCGCGGCCTTGGCGTTGAAACCTACAGCATCCGCGTAGAAGCCGACCCGGCTGTGTTCCATGACGAACCAGATGGACAATGCGATAACGGCGACCAGGAAGATTCCGGCATGCAACTGCCCCCATCCCAGAACGGGAAACCAGCTCGCCTCGGGAAAGGTGGCGGTCACGGGAAAGCTGTTGGAAGGGTCTCTCCAGACCCCGAACAGAAGATGCTGCACGAGCAGAAACGCGACGCTTCCCAGCAGCAGGGTCGAAATAACCTCGTTAACGCCCCACTTGAGTTTCAGAAAAAGCGGAATCGCAATCCAGGCGGCTCCCGCAAGCGCTGCCAGAACGAACATCGTCGGCAACCTCAGCACTTCAGGCCCGCTGCCGTTCAGCGCCACCCAGGTTGACGCGATCGCGCCGAGCCATAGCTGGCCCTCCACGCCGATGTTCCAAAACCGCACGCGCATGGCAACGCCGGAGGCGAGGCCGACTAGCACCAACGGTAAAGCGGCCGTCGCCGTCTGGGAGAGGCCGTCCGAGGTCAGAAAAGTTGCAATCAGGAACTCATCCACAAGAGCGCTTGCCGGCACGCCCGCATGCACGAGCAGCACCGCCGAAACCGTCAGCCCGACCAACAGTCCGCCAACATAACTGAGACTGGTCAACAAGAAGCCGGGATTTTGCCTGCGAACAAGGAAAGCTGTGTCAAGCATGGCCTGCTAAAAGGCCTCCTATCCATTCAGGCGTGACGTCGCCGGTCTGACGGCAGCCGACGATCCTTCCTCTGTTCATGACGGCCACCCGATGGGACAGGGACATGACCTCCTGGAGATCCTCGCTGATCAGAAGGCAGGCCGCGCCGGCTTCCACAGCTCCGCGGATCGCCGATCGGACGAACTCGGCCGCTTTCATGTCCAGCCCGCGAGAAGGGGAATGCGCTATGAGAACCTTCAGGCCGTGATCGAGCTCCCGCGCGAGCAACACTTTCTGCGCGTTTCCTCCCGAGAGCAAAGAGGCCGGCCGTTCCGGCGTCGCGCCGCGGATATCGAACGCATCGATGGCC
>NZ_RZRK01000841.1:0-2613 GCF_003997835.1 Mesorhizobium sp. M7A.F.Ca.CA.004.12.1.1 | reverse complement strand
TGTGGCGGATGAAGACAATCTCGATGCGGTCGTAGCGTCGTTTCAAGAACAGGTGCAGCAAGACGAAGAAGCGCTTGGCCAGATCCTTCTCGCGCTCGCCCATGGACCCGGACACGTCCATCAGACAGAACATGACGGCATTGGCGTTCGGCACCGGCCGGGAATCGAAGCGGTTGAAGCGGATGTCGACCGGATCGACATAGGCAATGCGTCGGCGGCGTCGTTCCAGCCGGTCAAGCTCTTCGCTCAATGCCGCGATACGCTGGCGCGCGTCGGCGCTGGATGGCGCCTCCTCGAGCGAGGCGATTTCCTCGAGGATCGCATCCAGTTCGACCTGCTTGGGGCGCCTCAGCGCAATGCGGCGGCCGTGGCTGTTGCGCATCGTGCGGCCGACATTGATGTTGGTCGGCGAACCGGTGGCGGCGAAGCCCGCCCTGCGCGGCTTGAAGGCAAGGATCTCCTTGAGGTTGAGCTTGACCATGTCGGGGAGTTCGAGATCCTCGAAGAAAAGATCGAGCACTTCCTCGCGCGACAGTACGAAACGAAAGTCGTCCTCGGATGCCTTGTTTCCCGGGGACGACGCTCCCCCGCCGCCTCCGCCGGGCTTGGGGATCAGGTCTCCAGCGGAGAAATGCCTGTTGCCCGGCAAGATGTGCTGGCGCCTGCCACTGTCGCGGGCGTTGCTGAAGCTCGGCTCGCTTGTGCCTCTTTCGGGCATGCGCACGGCGTGCTCGGAATCCGCGTCGGCAATCCTGCCGGTGCGGATCTGGTCGCGTATGCTCCGCTTCAATTCCTCGCGCGCGCGTCGGAGGAAGCGCTGGCGATTGCCGAGACTCTTGTCTTTCGGGTTCAGGCGGCGGTCGATGAAGATCGGCATGGAACCATCCGGGTTCTCTAACCCGCCCTGTTCACCCGCATGTACCAGTCCACAAGGCGACGAACCTGCCGCTCGGTGTAGCCGCGCTCGACCATCCGCTGCACGAATTCATTGTGCCGCTTTTCCGTGACGCTGTCCTGCTTGGAGCCGAAACTGATCACCGGCAGGAGGTCCTCGACCTGGCCGAACATGCGTTTCTCGATGACTTCCCGCAGCTTTTCGTAACTTGTCCACGCCGGGTTGCGGCCATGGTTTCTTGCACGGGCGCGCAGCGTGAATTTCACCACCTCGTTGCGGAAGTCCTTGGGATTGGCGATGCCGGCCGGCTTTTCGACCTGTGAAAGCTCGTTGTCCAAAACCTCGCGGTTGAGGATCTGGCCGGTGTCGGGATCCTTGTAGTCCTGGTCTTCGATCCAGGCGTCGGCATAGGCGATGTAGCGGTCGAAAAGATTCTGGCCATACTCGCTGTACGATTCCAGATAGGCCTTCTGGATCTCATGACCGATGAATTCGGCATACCGCGCGGCCAGTTCGGACTTGATGAACTCCAGATAGGCGGCTTCCGTCTCCTTCGGAAACTGTTCGCGCTTGATTGCCTCCTCCAGGATGTACATGAGGTGCACGGGGTCGGCGGCCACCTCTTCGGTGTCGTAGTTGAAGGTCTGCGACAGGATCTTGAAGGCAAAGCGCGTGCTGACGCCTGCCATGCCCTCGTCGACGCCGGCGGCGTCCCGATATTCCTGAACCGACTTTGCCTTGGGGTCGACTTCCTTGAGGTTCTCGCCGTCATAGGCGCGCATCTTGGTGTAGAGCGGTGAATTGTCGTGCTCGGCCAAGCGGGTCGAGACGGTAAACCGGCTGAGGATGTCCAGCACCTCGGGAGCGCAAGGACTGGCGGCCAATTCGCTCTCCCGCAGCAGTTTCTCGTAGATCTGCCGCTCTTCGGTTATCCGCAGGCAATACGGCACCTTGACCACGAGGATGCGATCGAGAAAGGCCTCATTGTTCTTGTTGTTCTTGAACTGCAGCCATTCCGACTCGTTGGAATGGGCCACGATGATTCCCTGGTAGGGAAAAGCGCCGAAGTTTTCGGTGCCGTTGTAGCTGCCTTCCTGGGTGGCGGTCAGCAGCGGATGCAGGACCTTGATAGGCGCCTTGAACATTTCGACGAATTCAAGCAGGCCCTGGGTAGTCCGGTTCAGTCCGCCGCTATAGGAATAGGCGTCCGGATCGGATTGGCTGAAGTTTTCCAATTGCCGGATGTCCACCTTGCCGACCAGGGCCGAAACGTCCTGATTGTTCTCGTCGCCGGGCTCGGTCTTGGCGATGCCGATCTGGCGCAGTCGCGACGGCATCAGCTTGACGACGCTGAACTTGGAAATGTCGCCGGAAAGTTCGTCGAGGCGCTTGGCTGCCCATGGCGAAATGAGCCCATTCAACCGGCGTCGGGCAATGCCGTATTTGTCCTCCAGCAGGTCGCCCATGCGATCAGGATGGAAAAGACCAAGCGGCGATTCGAAAACCGGGCTGACCTGATTACCGACCTTCAGCGTGTAGATCGGGCGCTGTTCCATCAATTTCTTCAGACGCTCGGCAAGGGAGGATTTGCCACCGCCCACGGGGCCGAGCAAATAGAGGATTTGCTTGCGCTCCTCGAGCCCCTGGGACGCATAGCGAAAATAGCCGGCGATGCGCTCGATCGTGTCCTCCATGCCATAGAAATCGGCAAAGGAAGG
>NZ_RZRK01000840.1:0-2615 GCF_003997835.1 Mesorhizobium sp. M7A.F.Ca.CA.004.12.1.1 | reverse complement strand
CTGCAGGATGATCGAGGTGTTGTCGAGCGTGAAGAACATCGCCTGCGTGTTGGTGTAGCAGGTGAAGCGGTCATTGCCCTCGGGTGCCACCACGCAGCCGGTGGTCTCGGTCGGCGCATGTTCGATCGGCGAGGACTGGTAGCTCTCCTCCAATATGTGGTCGGCGCCGGCGAAGCCCGCCTCGACATCGCCGAAGCGCACCTTGCGGCACTCGCCGCTGTCGTAGAGATAATAATTCTGGCCGTGATATTCGTTGACCAGCGGTGCGCCGGGCTTCAGCGCCTCTTCCATATCGAAGACGGCCGGCAGCACCTCATAGTCGACCTTGACCTTGGCTGCGGCCTCTTGCGCGGCACGCTCGGTTTCGGCCAGCACCGCCACTACGGCCTCGCCCTTCCAGCGCACCTTGCCGTCGGCCAGTACGGTCTCGTCCTCCGGCCCGACCTGGATCAGGATCAGGATGGTGTAGACATTGTGCGGCACGTCCTTGGCGGTCAGAATTTTCACCACACCCGGATGCTTTTCCGCTTCCGACGTGTCGATCGAGCGGATGCGGGCATGGTGATGCGGGCTGCGCACCATCTTCAGGTGCAGCATGCCGGGGAAATTGCGGTCGGCGAAAAAGGCGGTCTTGCCGGTGACATGGCCGGGTGAATCGGAGCGCGGCCGAGGTTGGCCGATCTCGTGCAGATCATCTTTGCGGACATCGGCGAAGTAGTTCTTGCGCAGTTCCATTCTTTTGGACCCCTCAGGCCGCGTTCTGCGAATTGGCGCGGGCGGCAGTCAGCACCGCCTTGATGATCGGTTCGTAGCCGGTGCAACGGCAGATGTTGCCCGATAGCGCCTCGACCACCTCGTCGCGGCTGGGGTTGGGCGTATGATCGAGCAGCACCTTGGCCGCCATGATCATGCCCGGCGTGCAGAAGCCGCATTGCGTGGCGAAGGTGTCGAGGAAGGCGCGCTGCAGCGGGTGCAGCACGCCGCTTTCCGAAAGCCCTGAAGTCGTGCTGATGGCCGCCCCATTGCAGGTTTCGGCCAGCGTCAGGCAGGAGAGCCTGAGTTCGCCGTCTATGATGACCGAACAGGCGCCGCAGGTGCCTTGATGGCAGCCGCCTTTCGGCGAGGTGTCGCCGATCTTGTCGCGCAGCGCCTGGAGCAGCGTCGTGCCGCTGTCGATGAATTCGGCCTTTTCCGAGCCGTTGAGCGTGAATTGAACCGGAACCTTTGCCATGTTTTCCTCCCAGCGCGCCTGCCCAACCAGCGGACAGACGCGCGCCCCCGAACGAATATTAAGCGAGCAGCAACCGGCCGAGATGAACCGGCAGGACTTCGGCGCGATACCAGGCGCTGGCGATCGGGTCGGTGATGGGCGAGATGCCATCGCCGGCCGCGGCCAAGGCCGGCGCGATGCCGTCAGCGGTCAGCGTTCGGCCGATCAGCGCTTTTTCCGCCGCCCTGGCGCGCATTGGCCGATCCGCCATGCAGCCGAGCGCGATCCGCGCCGAGGTCACGGTGCCATCCGACGACAGTTCCAGAACGGCGGCTATGCTGAGCACAGAGACGCCCTTGGGCTTGACCCTCGACACTTTCAGGAAGCGGAAACTGTCGGCCTTCGGAAGCGTGAAGCTCACGGAAGTGACGACGGCGCGGCTGCCGTCCCGATTGGCCAGAAAAGTCTCGATCGGCGTTTGCCCGTCATCGGTGCCGACCGTCGCATCGAGCGCCAGCAGGGCAACGGCGAAATCGCCATAGGGGGCCGGGGCAAAAAGATTGCCGCCGATGGTCGCCATGTTGCGGATGGCCGGGCCGCCGACGGCGCGAGCGGCCTTGGCGAGCGTGCCGAGCTCCGGATGACTGGCGATCGCCGCCATCGTCACCGAAGCGCCGATGCGGACTTTGCCGCCGGCAACAGCGATGGTGGACAAAGACGGCTCGGTCGACCTGACAAGGCCGGAAACCGAAACATCGCCTTCATTGGCCGCGCGGACGACCAGCGTGCCGCCGCCGAGATAGCGTGTGCCCTGGGCTTTCAGTGCCGCGTTCGCGTCTTTCACCGTTGCAAAGGTCTGCAGTGCCAGCGCCATGGTTTGGCTCCTGTCAGCTCTGGCCGGCGAAATGGCTTTTCAGGGCGTTGAAGCCGCCCTGAAAGACATTCGCGCCCATGCCCTCGGCCAGCTTGTCTGCCTCCTCGGGCGCGGCGTCGAAGCTGGCGGTCCATTCGGCGTAGGTGCGGTCGCCATCGGTCACACGCCGCAGCTGCAGGGTCGCCTTGTGATTGGTCAGCGGTTGCGGCGTCTCGAGGATGGAGTAGCTGACCAGGAAATTCTGATCGGAGAAGTCGAGCAACTTTTCGCGCAGGCGGGCGCCGCTGGCGAGCTGGAAATTGCGCACGCAGCCGATCATGGTGGCATCCTTGCCGTCTTCAATGTGGCTCTCCACCATGCGCGGATGCCAGCCCGGCAGCCCGTTGAAGTCGCGTATGCGCGCCCAGACCTTTTCGACCGGCGCGTCGATGACGCTGGATATGGTGACTTTGGCCATTCAAATGTTCCCTTGCAAAAGCGATCCGGTGCAAGGGTAGGGCGGCCATTTCAGCGGCGCTTATCAATGCGTCT
>NZ_RZRK01000083.1:10000-12075 GCF_003997835.1 Mesorhizobium sp. M7A.F.Ca.CA.004.12.1.1 | reverse complement strand
GGCGAGGGCCTCATGGCAGGGCCGAGCATTGCCGCAGGCGTCGTACTGCTGGCTGTCTTCATCGTTTTCGAGCTTCGGCAGCGCGAGCCGATGATCGACCTCAGCCTGTTTCGCGTCGGTGCTTTCGCCGGCGCCAATGTGGCGACATTCTTCCTCTATTTTGCGCTATCGGCCAACCTTTTCTATCTGCCGATGCTGCTGATCGCCGGCTGGGATCTGAGCACGGCCGAGGTCGGCTTCATCTTCCTGCCCTTGTCGGCATTGATCGCGCTTTTGTCGGGACCGGTCGGCAAGCTTTCGGACCGGATCGGACCACGTTTTCCGATCGCCTGCGGCAGCTTGGTCGTGGCTTTCGCGTTTGCCGGGCTGGCCTTGCTCACCTACGCCGGTATCCACAATTTCTGGATTGGAATATTCCCGCTGATGGCGCTGATGGGGCTCGGCATGGCTCTGGTCGTGTCGCCTTTGTCGACCGCGATCATGACGGCGGTGGAAGACAAGGACACGGGGGCCGCCTCCGGCATCAACAATGCCGTCTCACGCATCGGCGGTCTGATCGCGGTGGCGGCGATGGGCTCGCTTGCCGCATGGGTTTACGCGAATGCGCTGGACGCGAGCGCAACGTCCGCCATCCCAGGATTTGGTGAACCGGCGCCAGCCGGGCTTGCGCCGGCCATCGATGCGGCGAGGCTCGCCGCCAGCGATGCCGCTTTTGCCGCGGTTTCTTCGGTGACCGCGCTGCTTTGCCTGCTTGCGGCTGTCATCGCCTGGACGACCATTCCCGGTGAGCGATTGCCATGGCCGCGACAGGCCGAAGATCGGCAAGGCTGAAGCGGGTCAACCGTCGATCTTGGCGCTCGCAACCTTCAGCGAATCGCTGTCTTCCTGCTTCAGCAGTTCGTCGATGCGCTCGCGCTCGCGCTTGAAGGCGACGAGGTCATCGCCCTTCAGCACCTTGCCGACCGGCAGGCGGACACGCATCGGATCAACCTTGGTGCCGTTGACGATCAGCTCGTAGTGAAGATGCGGGCCGGTGGCGAGGCCGGTCTGGCCGAGGAAGCCGATGGTCTGGCCCTGGCGGACGTGCACGCCCGGTTCGATGCCTTTGGCAAAGGCGCTCTGGTGATTGTATGATGTCTCATAGCCATTGGCATGGCGGATGATGATCTGCTTGCCGTAGCCGCCGGCCCAGCCGACCTTCTCGACCGTGCCGTTGCCGGCGGCGATGATCGGCGTGCCGATCGGCGCGGACCAATCGACGCCGGTGTGCATGCGGACATAGCCGAGGATCGGATGCCTGCGGGCGCCGAAACCGGAGCGGAATTTCCCGGCGGGCAGGGGATTGCGCAACAGGAACTGCTCGGCGCTCGAGCCGTCCTCATCAAAATAATCGGTGCCGCCGTCCTGCATCTGGAAGCGGTAGAAGTTGCGGGTCTGGCCGCCGAACGTCGCCGAGACGTAAAGAAGCTCGGAGCTGTCCGAGGTCTGGTCGTCACCGTCGGGCTGCGAGAACAGGACTTCGATGCGGTCGGCGGGGCTGAGGCGGGATTGGAAGTCGACGTCGGACGCCAGCAACTTGATCAACCGCTGCGTCATCGCCTTGGACATGCCGTAGGAATAGGCGGCGCGGTAGATGCCGTCATAGACGTTGGGCAGGTTGCCGCGCACCACCACGGGCGCCGACGAATCATCGAAGGCCGTCAGCAATTCGGGGTTCGGATCCGGTTCCTGCGCCGGCACATACTGGCCGCGATCGTTGAGCGCGATGGTGACGATGTGCTGGGTCCGGTCATAGACGCTGGTGCGCACGACCTTGGCGGCATCGCCGTGAACCTCGAGGCCGACACGCAGCACGGTTCCAGCTTTGAGCGCTGTTGCGTTGAGCAACTTGGCGATAGCTTCGGCCATTCCGGTGGCATCTTCACCCGTGTAGCCCGAATTGGCAAAAGCCTCGGTGACGTCGAGATCCTTGGTGAAGGGGATGATTTCCTCGGCGAAAGCCGGCGCCTGGTCGTCAACAGTGGCACGGGGCGCCACCGAGACATTTTCCGGCACGATCTTGACGTCGTAGGAGC